>NZ_JACAPZ010000059.1:0-925 GCF_013385475.1 Pseudomonas sp. G5001 | reverse complement strand
CAAGCAGCTTCTGGCTTATCCCCCCTAAAGCCCCACCCAAAACCGCCGATAACCTCCTACCATCAATCAACCCCCGCTCCCCTACACCCGATTCGCTCCCCGCATGCTCGTATGGCACGTCGCATGCTTGCCTCACCCCGGCCCGTCCACATGGAGTACGAGTGAATGCCTGCCCAAGCCCGTTTCATCGAGCACTACCTCAAAGCCGACCGCATCATGCTCGCCCTGATCTGGCTGATGACCCTCTTCTCCCTCGGCCTGGCGTTCTGGCACGACACGCTGCTTCAAGCGCTCTTCATAGGCGGCGGCACCAGCGTGGTGCTGACCCTGGCCTATCGCGTCATCGGCGGCACGCGCCTGATGCGTTGCGCCCTTGGCGTCGGCCTGATGGTCATGGCGGCGTTGCACATCAACCAGGCCCAGGGTGTCATCGAATCGCACTTCGGTATCTTCGCGCTGCTGGCGGTGCTGACGTTCTACCGCGACTGGCTGCCTATCCTGGTGGCCGCTGTCACCATCGCGGTACACCACGTGGTGTTTCATGCCTTGCAGCACCAGGGTTTCCCGGTGTTTGTGATGGAGCATCACGGCGGCTGGAGCATGATTTTCGTCCACGCGTTCTACGTGGTGATGGAGACGGTCGCCCTGCTCTACCTCGCGGTGCACAGCCAGACAGAAGCGGTAGAAAGCCAGGAAATGCTCGAAAAAATGCTCGCCGTCACCACGCAGTTCAGCGGTGAGGCCGTCAAGGGCAGTCCGGAAAAAGTGCATGTCTCCCTTGCCACCCGTTTCGATCACTTTCTGACCCAGATCACCGGCCTGATCGACGGCGTCGCCCGTGACTCCCACGGCCTCGGCCAACTCGGCCAGGAGCTGGCTCACGCCAGCGGCACCCTGGAAAAAGGCGCGCGCCACCAACTGGCGG
>NZ_JACAPZ010000058.1:0-16623 GCF_013385475.1 Pseudomonas sp. G5001 | reverse complement strand
AAGTGACTCGCTGTAAGAGCGAAACCATAGGTGGCCGTTACCTAAATAACGGATATGCCCCCAATCAATGCGCAATACACACCGACTGCAGCTCGGTATAAGCCTCAATCACCGCCCGCCCAAACTCCCGCCCCATCCCCGATTGCTTCACCCCGCCAAACGGCATCGCCGGGTCCAGCAACACATGCGCATTCACCCAAACAGTCCCCGCCTCGATCCGCGGCACCAGGTTCATCGCCTTACCCAGATCATTGGTCCAAAGACTGGCCGCCAACCCATACCGATTGTCATTGGCCAACTCAATCACCGCATCCTCATCATCAAACGCCATCACCCCCAACACCGGCCCAAACACCTCCTCCCGGGCCACCGCCATCCCATGATCGATATCCGCCAAAATCGTCGGCCGCACATAAAACCCCTCACCCGCAACCTCATCCCCACCGATCACCACCCGCGCCCCTTCAGCCCGGGCCTGCTCGATATGGCGCAGTACCCCTTGCTGCTGCTTGCGCGACACCAACGGATTAATCGCCGCCTCACCATCCATCCCCGCCCCCAACGGCATCGCCGACACCGCCGCCGCCAACCCCTCGACAAACCGGTCATAAACCGAACGATGCACATAAAAGCGCGAAGCCGCCGCACACACCTGTCCGTTGTTCAGCAACCCACCCAGGATCGCCCCCTGGATCGCCTTATCAATATCCGCATCCGCCAACACGATCATCGGATTCTTGCCCCCCAACTCCAGGGCAAACCGCGTCATGTTCTCCATGCACGCCACCCCCACGCTCTTGCCCACCGCAGTCGAACCGGTAAACGACACCTTGCTCACCAACGGATGAGCAGTCAGAACGCCCCCCACCGACGCACCGCCGCCGGTCACCACGTTGAACACCCCCGCCGGAATCCCCGCCTCCAGCGCCAGCTCTGCCAGGCGCATCGCCGTCAGCGGCGTTTCCATCGCCGGCTTGATGATCACCGTGCACCCGGTCGCCAGCGCCGGCATCAATTTCCAGGCCGCAATCAGCAGCGGGAAATTCCACGGCACGATGCCCACCACCACGCCCACCGGCTCGCGCTTGGTGAACGCAGTGAACCTGGCCCCCGGCGGCAAAGGGATGGACACGTCAAAGGTCTGCCCTTCGATCTTGGTCGCCCAGCCCGACATGTAGCGCATGAACTCCACCGTGGCGTTCAGATCCAGCCCCCGCGCCAGGTTGATCGACTTGCCCTGGCTCAGGGTTTCCAGCTGCGCCAGCTCCTCGGCATGGGCCTCAACCAACGCGGTGAAGTTCAGCAAAATCCGCTCACGGTCGGCCGGGCGCAATCCCGACCACACGCGGGACTTGAACGCCGCATGGGACGACTGCACCGCCTGCTCCACCACGTGCAGCGGCGCGTCGAGGGTTTCGCACAGGGTTTGCCCGGTGGCCGGGTTGACCACCTTGATGCGTTCGCCCTCGGCAAATACCCACTGGCCATCGATAAAGCAGCCATGACGACGGTCCAGGAATGCAGCCACCTGCGGCAGGATTTCAACGTTGCTCATGATTCACCTGTATTCAATGTTGTTCTTTGAGAAAGCAGGCGACCGCTTGGCGATCGTCGGCCGAAGCCAGGCCCATGTAGGGCATGTAGGTGCCGGGCACAAACGCCTGGGGTTGGGTGATGAATTGCGCGATGGTCTCGGCTTGCCACTCGACGTTTTTGTCACGCATCGCCTGGGAGTAGCTGAAGCCCGACAGGGAGCCGGACTTACGCCCGTAAACGCCCGCCAGGTTTGGCCCCATCATTGTCGCGCCGCCCTTCGCCACCGCATGGCACACGCTGCATTCGTTGGCGAAAACCTGGGCGCCACGACTCTGGTCAGGGCCGCATTCAGCGGCGAATGCGCTGTGGGCCAGGACCAGCGACAGCAGGCCGGCCAGGGAAAATCTGTGTGCAGTGAACATAGAAAAACGACCTTGGAAATCATCGAAGTTGCCGACGATTGTCAGGGCTCAAGGTCGCTCGGGTTTTGCCCTGCGTGCCAGTCGTATTGGCCGGGCTGCCAAACCGTGGATTCTGGCAAGCACAGTCAAGTCTTTGGCAACCAGACAAAAGGCACGTCACTTCGCCAGCATTAGTATCGCGGCAGACCCCAACCCTGTGGTCATGAACAAGAATGGATGCCACACCATGCTCAAGTCCCCCTTGCTTCGTCTCTCGACCCTCGCGCTGATGATCGGCGCCAACCCGGCCGGCGCTTATGAGCTGTACGCCGATGACAGCAGTCATCTGAACGCCACGCTGGAAGCGGTATTCGGTGCCTTCCACAGCCAGCAGAACTACAGTCAATCCGGCCGCCTGGCCAAGGGCTCCTCGTCCTGGCGCGAGGGCTACGTGAAGTACGGCCTGAGCTTCGACAAAAGCTTCAGCGGCGCCGGCACCACCTACGGTGCGGCCAACCTGCTGAGTTCCGGCACCTGGGGCGACGGCGATGCCGCAGGTTTCAGCGACGGTTCGGAGCGCACCACAAAATTCGAAGACGCCTACCTCGGCTGGCGCTCGGGCAAGTTGTTTGAGGCCCTGGGCGAGAATGGCGTGGACCTGTCCTTCGGCCGCCAGAACATCGTGGTCGGCGACGGTTTCCTGATTGACGGCGACGCGCTGAACTTCGGCAAGGGCGTGGCCGATGGCGACCTCAATCGCGGCGGCGGCTACTACATCGCCGCCCGCAAGGCCTTCGACGAAACCGCCGTGTTGCGCCTGGGCGGCAAGGACGGCTGGCGCAGCGACCTGATGTGGCTCAAGTCCGATAACCGTGCCCAGGCCAAGACCGAGATGTACGTCGCCACCCTCGAACACGTGGCCGCCGAAGGCACCGTGGGGCTGACGTACATCGATACCACCGACGTCGACAAGCAGTACGCCTCCCCCACGCAGCTGGAACGCGATGGCATGAAGACCTACAGCCTGCGGGCCACGGGCAATGCCGGGGTGACCAACCTGTTCCTGTCCGGCGAATACGCCTGGCAGGACAAGCCCCACACCGGCAACGAAGACGCCTGGTACCTGGAAGCTGGCTGGACCTTCTCCGACGTGACCTGGACGCCGTATGTGAGCTACCGCTACAGCCGCTTCTCGGAAGGCTTCGACCCGCTGTTCTACGGTTTCAGCCGTGGCTACGGCACCTGGTTCCAGGGTGAAGTGGCGGGCAACTACGCCGGGCCGTTCAACAACAACTCACGCATCCAGAACGTCACGTTCAAGATTTCGCCCCTGCAGAACCTCAACGTCGGCGCGGTGTTGTTCGACTTCAAGACCATCGACCGCAACCTCGGCAACAACGACGGCCACGAGCTGGACCTGTATGCCGAATGGCACGTCAACGACCACCTGACGGTGATGCCGCTGATCGGCCTGTACCAGCCGGACAAGAGCGCCGAGCAAGGCGGCACGCAGCTGGGCAACCACGATAAAAACCTCTACAGCCAAGTGGTGTTCGCCACTAACTTCTAAGCCCGGCCGGGGCGGTGGCGCCGCCATCGCCCCGCCTGGCCAAGGCCTTCGCAATGCACAAGAAATTCCTCACGATCCAGAGCAAGATCGCCCTGCTCGCCGGCCTCTGCCTGTTATTGGTGGTCGGCCTGCTGATGAGCCTGTCGCTGTACCAGACCCACCAGAGCAGCCAGCACGTGGCCCAGGCCAGCAGCGACATGCTCGCTGCCGCCGC
This sequence comes from Pseudomonas sp. G5001, assembly GCF_013385475.1. Lineage (NCBI taxonomy): Bacteria > Pseudomonadati > Pseudomonadota > Gammaproteobacteria > Pseudomonadales > Pseudomonadaceae > Pseudomonas > Pseudomonas sp. G5001. The sequence continues at coordinate 12,902 of NZ_JACAPZ010000058.1, read as the reverse complement.
CAAGGAACACATGCAGGCCCTGGGGCAAGTTCAGGCCATGCAGGTGCAACGCACCTTCATGCAAACCCATGAGTACGGCCAGGGCTTGTCGCGTTATGTGCTGTACCTGCGGCAACTGCAACAACAGGGCAAACTGACCCGCCCAGAGTTGCGCCAGGAGCTGAATACCCAGCTGCGCCAGGCCCTGGTCGACAAGCCCGACCTGCTCGGGATTTACGTCATTTTCGAAGCCAATGCCCTGGACGGTGACGATGCCCACTTCGTCGACCAGGCCGCCGTCGGCAGCAACGAGGCCGGGCGCTTCGCCCAATACTGGGTGCAGGCCACCCCGGGTGAACTGACAGCGGTAGTCGGCGACGAAGCGCTGCTGGCCAATACCTCGCCCGGCCCCAGCGGCGCGCCGTACAACGCCTTCTACACCTGCGCCCGCGACACCGCCAGGGCCTGTGTGCTGGAGCCGTATTTCGACGAGGCTTCCGGCAGCCGCAAGCTGGTGACCAGCATTGCGTTCCCGCTGATGGAGCACGGCAAGGTGATCGCGGTGATTGGCCTGGACATCAACCTGGCGGCCTTGCAACAGGCCAGCCATACCAGCGCCGGGCAACTGTTCGACGGCCACGGGCAAGTCAGCATCGTCAGCCCCGAAGGCGTGATTTCCGCCTATAGCGAGGACGCCAGCCGCCTCGGGCAGCCGATCAGCGAAGTCATGCACGATGGCGCCCAGGTACTGGACGCGTTGCGCCAGGGGCAACCGCAAACCTTTGTCGATCAACAGCAAATCAAGCTACTCGAACCGCTGGCACCGATTGCCGGTGCCGCACCGTGGGGCGTTCTGGTGGGCGTGCCGCAGTCGGTGCTGCTGGCGCCGGTCACTGCGCTGCAACAGCAACTCGATGCCCAAGGGGTGAAAAGCACCGCCCTGGAACTGCTGCTGGGTGGCGGCTCGGCCCTGCTCGGCCTGCTGTTGATCTGGTACGCCGCGCTGCGCATCACCCGGCCGCTGCAAACCCTGACCCGGGTGATGGAAGACATTTCCCGGGGCGAAGGCGACCTGACGCGGCGGCTGGAGGTGCAATCCCGGGACGAGATCGGCCAGTTGGCCAGCGCCTTCAACCGTTTTGTCGAACGCATCCACCAGTCGATCCGCGAAGTGTCTTCAGCGGGGCTCGGGGTCAACCAGGTGGTCAAGCGGGTGCTGCTGGCCTCGAATTCCTCGCTGAACAACTTCGATGAACAGGCGACCCGCACCAACAGTGTCGCGGCGGCGATCAACGAACTGGGCGCCGCCGCCCAGGAAATCGCCCGTAATGCCTCCGATGCGTCGCAGCAAGCCTCCGGCGCCCGGCAACAGGCTGAGGACGGGCGCCAGGTGGTGGAGCGCACGATTGCCGTGATGAATGAACTGTCGGGCAAGATCAGCGCCTCGTGCGTGCACATCGATGCGCTGAATCACAAGACGGTGAACATCGGGCAAATCCTGGAGGTGATCAAGGGCATCTCCCAGCAGACCAATCTGCTGGCACTGAACGCCGCCATTGAAGCGGCCCGGGCCGGTGAGGCCGGGCGCGGGTTTGCGGTGGTGGCCGATGAGGTGCGCAGCCTGGCCTATCGCACCCAGGAGTCGGCGCTGGAGATTCAGCAGATGATCGAAGAGTTGCAGGTGGGCGCACGGGAATCCGTCAGCACCATGACCGAGAGCCAGCAGCACAGCGAGGAAAGCGTGAGCATCGCCAACCTGGCGGGTACGCGGCTGGCCAGCGTGACGCAGAGGATTGGCGAGATTGATAACGTCAACCAGTCGGTGGCGGCGGCGACCGAGGAACAGACGTCAGTGGTGGAAGCGCTGAATGTGGACATTACCGAGATCAATATGCTGAACCAGGCCGGGGTGGAAAACCTGCAGTCAACGCTGCAGGCCTGTACCGAGCTTGAGCGTGAAGCGGAACGCTTGAATCAGCTGGTGGGCAGCTTTCGCATCTGACCAACAATACCCCGCAGGCCCCATGTGGGAGCGGGCTTGCTCGCGAAGACAGAGTGTCAGCCACTGAATAGGTTTCTGATACACCGCCTTCGCGAGCAAGCCCGCTCCCACATTTGATCTCCTGAACCTTCAGCAATGGGCGCCAGCATGCTCAATCCGGTGAAACAGCCGGTTGAAGTACACCAGGCTGTCGCCCTGCCTCCGCACCCCAACCCGCGACAACTCCACGAACATCACCGAATGCGACCCTACCTCCTTGCACTCACTGATACGCCCTTCCAGCTGCACCAGCGCATCCCGCAGCACCGGCACCCCCGCCTCGCCTCCGTCCCACAGGTCCCAGGCAAACCGCTCCGCCATGGGCACCTGGGTCATCCCGGCAAAGTGCCGCGCCAGCTCTTCCTGCTCCCCGCACAGCACGTTCACGCACAGCTGCCCATTGGTACGGAACACATCATGGGTCGCACTCCCGCGGTTCACGCACACCAACACCGTGGGGGGCGAATCCGTCACCGAGCACACCGCACTCGCCGTGATCCCGCAACGCCCGCCCGGGCCGTTGGTGGTGATGATGTTCACCGCGGCCGGCAGTTGCGCCATGGCGTTGCGAAAGTCGATTTGCTGCTGGCTCAGGTCGGCCATGTCGGTGCCCCTTTACGGTCCGTGGGTGATGCCACAAGACTAAGACGCCCCGTGCGGCGCGACCATTCAGACGATCCCCATGCCGACTAGGTGGTTTCTTTATCGTCAGGGCCGTTCACACTGGGTATTCTGCTGGCAAGGCTCCACAGATGAGCCAATGTCCGCCGCAGCGTGCCCGCGTGCGAAAACAATAATTAGAAATTCTCGTGGCAGTCCCTGATGGAAATTCGCACACCGATTGTTTACATCGTTGATGACGACAAAGACCTGCGTACCTCGCTGGCCTGGCTGCTGGAGTCGGTCAGCGTAAAGGCCCAATGTTTCGCCGGGGCCGAAGAGTTCCTTGCGCACTACGACCCGCGCCAGCCCGCCTGCCTGGTGCTGGACGTGCGCATGCCGCAGACCAGCGGCTTCCAGTTGCAGGAGATCCTCAACCGGCGCGGCAGCACCTTGCCGACCATCTTCGTGTCGGCCCACGGCGACATACCGATGTCGGTCACCGCAATGAAAAACGGCGCGCTGGATTTCGTTGAGAAGCCCTACAACCCGCAACAGATGATCGACCGCATCCAGGCCGCGCTGAAGACCGCTGTACAGGCCCAGGCCGACCAGGAACAGCGCGAGCACCTGCAAGGCAAGCTGGCGCTGCTGACGAGCCGGGAGCGAGAAGTGTTGATGCTGGTGGTGGACGGCAAGGCGAGCAAGGTGATTGCCCGCGAGCTGAACATCAGCGTGAAGACCGTTGACGTGCACCGCACCAAGATCAAGGAAAAGATGGGCGTGACCAGCATCGCCATGCTGGTCCGCGAGGTGTTGTATCCCTAGGGCGCGATGATTGAATGTGGGAGCTGTCGAGCCTTGGCGAGGCTGCGAAGGGATCGCGGCGGTGTACCTGTCAGAACGAGTGGCCTGCATCGCGGGCAAGCCCGGCTCCCACAGGAAAATGCATTCCAGGTTCGGGAGCGGCACGCATCAATGATGGCTATAGCGCTTGCGGTACTCGCCCGGTGACACGCCGAAGCGCGACTTGAACGCCGATGAGAAGTAGCTGGAGTCGGAGAAGCCCCAGGCATAACAGAGTGCCGACAGCTTCTGCTCCGCCGGCGAATGGCGCAGGGTTTCGGCGCAGAAATCCAGGCGTCGGTGCTTGATGTATTGCGCCACCACCAGCCCGCGCTTGGAAAACATCCGGTACAGCCCGCGCACCGACACTCCGACTTCCCGGGCGATCAGCTCGGGGCAGAGTTCTTCGGCGCCGATGTGCGCATCGATGTAGGCGATGGTCTTGCGAAACTGCCGTTCCTGGGTGTCCACACCGTTGTCCCGGGCGCTGATCCCCGGCAGCAGCAGGCTGACCAATGCATCCAGCACGGCTTCGCTTTCCTGCATGCCCAGGTCGTTTTGCTGGCGGGTGTCGAGCACCATCTGGCTGGCCATCAGCGCCAACGGCGTGCGCGCCGAGATCCGCGTCGCGCAGTTGACCGCCGTGAAGTGCGAACCGCGCTCCACCACCTGGCGCGGCAGGATCAGCGACAATTGCCGGGAGTTGTCGTGGTAGGTCATGTCACTGGGGCGGCAGGCGTCGATCAGGGCGATGTCACCGCAGCCCAGCTGCGCACGGTTGTCGCCCTGTTCCAGCTGCGCGCTGCCCTGCAACTGGAACACCGCGTAGTAGTGCCCTTCATTGCCCGTACTGACTTCCTTGCTGCTGCGATACAGATGCACCTGGGCCATATCGACCACGCTGAGCTTGATCGCGCCGCTGCGAAACTCGCTCAATTCCCCATAAAACCCCGCGCCCAGGGCCCTGGCATCGAAGCGTCCACAGGCCTGGTTAACCTGCTGTAACCAACGCTCGAACGATTCGTTACGTTGCACCGTTGAACTCATCATGACCGCAAGGCCTCACATTTTTTATTTTTTTGGTCCCAGCAATCTTACGGGTAGCGCCGATCAAATATCCAATACCAGACGAGCGGAAACCGCCCGGGAAACACACGCGCAAATCTGCCGGTTGGCGGCCTTCTCCTTGGTCGACAGGCAATTGTCACGGTGCTCGGGCACGCCTTCCAGCACCTCGACAATGCAGGTGCCGCAGAGGCCTTCGCGGCACTCGGTGTCGATGTCGCAACCGTGGGCCTGCAATACGTCCACCAGGCTGGTATTCGCCGGTACTTGCAGCACCACGCCGGAGCTGGCCAGCTCCACCTCGAAACCACCGCTGGGCCCGGCATTCGCCGCCGGGTCGGCCTGGAAGTGCTCCAGGTGGATCGCTTCCTCGGGACGGCTGCGGGCCGCCACTTCCACCACCTTGTGCATGAACGGCGCGGGGCCGCAGGTGTAGACGTGGGCAGCCGCGCCCGCCTGGTCCAGGCAGGCGCTCAAGGCCGCATCCAGCGCACCCGGCTCGACGCCATAGTGAAACTGCACATGCTCACCGAATGTATCGGCCAACAGCTGGGTAAACGCCGCGTACTGCGCCGAACGTGCAAAATAGTGCAGGCGCCACGGCTGGCCGCTGTCGGCCAGTCGATAGGCCATGCTCAACAGCGGCGTCACCCCGATACCGGCGGCAAACAGCGCATGGGCCGGCGCCTCCGGGTCGAGGCGGAACAGGTTGCGCGGCGCGCCCATCTCCAGCTCCATGCCCTCCTGCACCTGCTCATGCAGGGCCAGGGAGCCGCCACGGGATTGCGCCTCTTTCTTCACCGCAACCAGGTACGCGCGGCCATCGTGGGGCGGGCTGCACAGCGAATACTGGCGGGTGACGCCGGTCGGCCCGGTGAGGTCCACATGGGCCCCGGGCTCATAACTGTCGAGGGGCTGGCCGTCACTGCGCACGAGGCGAAAGGAACGGATATCCAGCGCTTCATCGACGATGCGTTCGATCTTCACCTTCATCATTGCAGCACCTGAATCCTGTTGTTTCGGTTGAACGCTAACCTGTGGCGAGGGAGCTTGCTCCCGCTGGACTGCGCAGCAGGCCCACTCTCTTCGGCGATGACTAGCGCATGAACAGCCCGCCGTTGATGTCCCAGCACGCGCCCGTGATCGAGGCGGCGTGGTCGGCGATCAACAGCAGCACGGTGTCGGCGATGGTGTGCGGGTCGCCGAGGGTGCCCGTCGGGATAATCTTGAGGATCTGCTCCAGGCGCTCCGGCGCCACGGTTTCGCGCACTACCGGCAAATCAAGCGGGCCTGGCGAAATGCTGTTGACCGTCACGCCCCGGGGCGCCAGTTCACGGGCGAAGACCTTGGTCAGCGTAGCCACGCCGCCCTTGGCCGCGGCGTAATGCGCGCCAGTGGCAGTGCCGCCGTTTTGCCCGGCGAGGGAGGCGATATTGACGATGCGCCCGAACCCACGTTCGGCGAAATGCGCACCAAACACCTGGCAGGCCACGAACGTGCCCCGCAGGTTGATCGCCATCGATTCGTCGAACTCCTCGGGTGTGATGTCCATCAGCGCCGCAACTTTCGACACTCCGGCGTTGTTCACCAGAATATCGGTGCCGCCCCAGCGCTCGCTGAGCAAGTCCCGGGCGCGAATAAAATCGGCCTTGTTGCGCACATCCAGCTCGATGGCGACGGCGGTTTCGCCGCGGTTGTCGAGTTCAGAGGCCAGGCGCTGCACGCCGTCCAGGTGCACATCCGCCAGGCCCACGCGGTAGTCTGCGGCGTGCAGGCGCCGGGCGATGCATTCGCCGAGGCCACGGGAGGCGCCGGTTACAAGCGCGATTCGGTTCATCAGGATGTCCTCATCTCAACTGTGGGAGCGGGCTTGCTCGCGAATGCGGTGTGTCAGTCAATGCATGTGGCGACTGATCCACCGCATTCGCGAGCAAGCCCGCTCCCACATTGGTTTTGTGTCGTTGTTTGAATCGTGCTTACAACAGAAAGCCGAGTGCACTCAGGCTGTCGGTGGAATTGATCAGCCGCACCACCTTGCGCTCCAGGGTCGCGACCCCGGCGCTGAACCGGATGCGGTAATTCAGGTCGGCCACGAACGGCGTGTGTACCCCGCGCTTGTAGGCGTACAGCAGCTGCGCACAGTTAACCTCCACCACCTCGCCCGCTGCTTCCACCAGGGTGAATCGCGAGACACTGCGCACGGTTTTCGCCGCATCCACCGCTGACGGTGAATACCCCGCCGTCAGCCGTTCGATGCGCAGGTCACGCATGCGCGCATCGTCATAGGCATAGTTGAGGTTGGCTTCAAAATCCTCGGTGTCAGGATCGATCGGTACGACGTAGCGCCCGCTCTCGCTCCACAACGCGGCCCATTGCACGTAGTCCTTGTGGTCCAGCAGTTCGGCTTCACGCCAGATGAATTCGATGGCCTGGGCCAGCGGTGCGGTAAAACCAGTCAGGGTGTTCATTGGCTCATCATCCTTTTCCACATGTCATAGGCCCCGCGCATGCCGCCTTCATCAGTGGCGTGGGATACCTTGTCGCCGTTGTCGGCCAGCACTTCGCGGTTCAGGCCACGGTTGACCAGGATCGGTGCGTCAACGCCGGCATACGAGCCGCGTTGCACCCGGTCCCAGGCTTCGGCGTCGTCGGGGCTGCCAAAGCCGAACGGGCCCTGGAAGTGTTCGTGGATGCGCAGGCGCTCGCGGTTGGCAACCTGTGGGCCGCCCTCCATGCCCAGGGCGACGTGGCGGATTTCGGTCTCGGTGACCGACACCGGGCGCAGCACCCGGAAGAACGACATCGACATGGCGACATTGGGAAACAGGTTGAGGTTGAACCCGGCGCCGTGCAGCGAGCGCACGATGCGTCGCACCTGGGCCGGCTCCATGGTTTTCGACAGTTCTTCGGTGACGTGGGCGAAACGCTCCTGCAACTGCTCGGTACCGTCGTCGTGGTCCAGGTCGACATGCTCGGGCACCATCACCATCACGCTGTGGCCATTGCCCAGGGAATGGGTGACGGCCTGCTCGTCGGTCATGAACGAGAGCATTTCCGAGGTCTCGGCGTCCACCGACGACATGAACGACTTGTGCACGATCGGGAAGTGGTAGCCGTCGGTGGTGTTTTCCAGCTGGATCTTCCAGTTGCCCTTGAAGCTGAACTTGTGTTCGCCCTGGGTCTTGATCGGGTAGCCGGCGCCCTGCTTCATGAACAGGTCCATCCAGTGTTTGGCGCCGCCGAGAAAGTCGGCCAACGGTTCGATATCGTCGCTGTAGGTGGCGAATACCATCCCGGCGTAGCTGTCCACCCGCAGGCTGGTCAGGGGTAACTCGGACTTTTCCAGGATGCCTTCGTAGCCGTCCGGGTAAGGCAGCGCCCGCAGCTTGCCGTCCAAACCATAAGACCAGCTGTGATACGGGCAGGTGAAGCCGCTGGCGTTGCCCTTGTGCTTCTCGCAAACCGTGGCGCCACGGTGGCGGCAGCGGTTTTCCAGCACGTTGATCGCGCCTTTCTTGTCGCGCACCACAATCACCGGGCGCCGGCCAATGGTCGCGGTCTTGAAGTCGCCGCTGTTGCGCACTTCGCTTTCATGGGCGACCCAGACCCAGGTGCGGTAGAAGATCTTTTCCAGTTCGGCCTCGAACAGCGCCGGGTCGTTGTACAGCGAGACGTCGACGCGATCGTGCTTGACCAACTCGTCGAGGCTTTTCGATTTGGCAATCAGCCGGTATTCATGGGTACTCATGGAGCCCTCCTCAAGGCGTTGTTCTTATTGGCGAGCCGTGATGCTCTGTTGCAGTTGTGCGCCGAGGGCACACACCCATTCGTCCTGGCCCTTGCGGCCGACAATCTGCAGCCCCACCTTCAGCCCGCTGTCGGCCAGGGTCACCGGCACCGTCAACGCCGGGTGGCCGCTGAGGTTGAATGGCCGCACCAATGGCGTCATGCGGGCCACGGCCTGGCTGCCGTTGCGGGCTTCGGCCAGGGTCGGCGGCAGGTCCGGCATCGTCGGCAGCAGCAACACGGAGAATTCTTCGAGCGCGGCGTCCACCTGGTGGCTGAAGCGGGTGCGCACGACTTCGGCTGCGGCCAAATCAGCAGCGCTGGTGCGGCTGGCAGCCAACAAGCGTTGTTCGACATCCGCACCGATCAGGCCCTTGCCGGTGAGGTGACCGAAGGCTGCCCAGTTTTCGACGTTAATCACCGTAAGGCCGGCGCCGAACGCCGTGTCAAAGTCGTCCAGATGCAGACGCTGCTGACGCCAGCCGGCCGCGTCGACGGCAGCCATCAGGCTCGCCTTCAGCCATGGCTCACAGGCCACATCCAGAAAGCCCACCGGCACGCTGCCGGACGGCGCCGCCTGTGCCTGGAAACCCGGGCAAATCACCTGCATCGCGGCAATCAGGTCCTGCATGTTCGCGGCAAACGGCCCGACGCAATCGAGGCTGGATACCGCCGGTTGCGCGCCAATGCGGCTGACTCGGCCATAGGTCGGTTTCAACCCGGCAATCCCGCAGCACGCCGCCGGCACCCGCACCGAGCCGCCGGTGTCGGTACCAATGGCGATATCCGCCAGGCCCGCCGCAACCGCCGCGGCCGAACCGCTGGAGGAGCCGCCCGGCACGCGGTCTCGCGCCTGGGGATTGACGGGCGTACCGCTCCAGTCGTTGATGCCGGTGACGCCAAATGCCAGTTCATGCAGGCTGGTCTTGCCGACGATCTGCCAGCCGGCATCCAGGACCGCCTGCACCACGTGCGCATGCCGCGTCGCCGGCGGAGCATCGGCAAAGGCACGACTGCCCGAGCGGGTCGGATACCCGGCGATGTCGATGGAATCCTTGATGGCCACGCGTCGGCCGCTGCCACCGAGTAAAAATTCGCTGACGAAGGTACTCATGGGTTCACCCCCAACATGCTATTGAACAGGCGCTGCGTACGGAAATGCGCGATCAGCCAGGTGCCGTCGACACGGCGAAAATCGATGGTCAGCCGCGTGCCGAACAACTCGCTGCGCTGGTCGGCGTAGGTGGAAATCTGTTGCATGATCCACTGCCCTGCAGCCGCGCTGCCGTCTACCTGGATCGACTCACTGGTGAGGTAATGCAGGTTCAGCGCAAAGTGTTCCGACGGTGGCAGGTAGCTGCCGACAAACGCCGCCACCGCGTCGCGCCCCCGATGCTGGCCGAAGGTCTGCGCGGTACTTGTGCCAATGCCTTCCCACACCGCATCCACGGTGAACAACTCGGCCAACTCGCGAACGTTGGTCGCCGCCCGGGGCACGTCGCACAGGTCCATGTAGCGCGCCATCAAGCGCCTTACCTGGCTCTCCCCTTCAAGGGTTTCAACACGCTGCAACAGGTCCATGGCTCACACCCTGGCCGCTTCGGGAATGGTCAGCGGGCGGCCGATCCGTGCTTCGACCTTGGCGTAGCGCCACAGGCTGTATTCACCCACCGGCGTGGTACGGAACAGGTTGCAGGCGTCGATCACCGACTGGTGGCAGTCGACGTCGGCCATGATATAGACGGTCCACGGCGAGGTGGTCGACGGGCCGACCATCAAGCGGTCGTCATCCATCGCCCCCAGCACGTTGATGCCCGGCATGGCGCCGAGGTCGCCCATCATCTGGCTGAAGCCTTTCCACACGCTCAGGCCTTCGCCGGTAGGCAGGTCGAAAAAGTTCTGGGTGATGCCGATGCAGAAGACGACGCGCAGCGGTTCTTGAGTGGCTTGGGACATGGGTTGATCCTTGAAAGTCAGATGTAGCCAGGAAATGGAGGAACGCCGAGGAACACCGAGCCCGCGCCGTCGTACAGGCCTTCGCTGAGGAAGGCGTGCTGGGTCACCACCATGGCGTCGCGCAGGTAGCGTTGCAGCGGGTGGCGCAGGTAGATCGCGGTGGTGCCCGCCAGGCTGTAGGCGCTCTGCACCACGGCGGCGCCGGCCTGGGACACGTGAATGGCGGTCAGGCGCAGCAGGCTGGTTTGCTCGGCCGTGACCGGGTTGCCGGCGAGGATCGAGTTCCACACTTGTTCGGTGGCGCCGTAGAAAAAACCCCGAGCGGCGCTCAGCCGCGCTTCGGCCTTGGCGATTTCGATGCGCACGTAGGCGCGGTCCGCCAGTTTCGGTGCGCCGGTGATGCCGCTGCCGCTGGCCATGGCGCTGATTTCATCGAGGGCCGCGCGGGCCAGGCCGAGGTTGACCACCGCCAGCACCTGGGCGGCGTAGGCAATCGAGGGATAACGAAACAGCGGCTCGTCGATGGTGGCGGCGCCGCCACGAATGAAGGTCCAGCGCTCGTCTATGTATTGGTCGGTAACTCGCAGGTCATGGCTGCCGGTGCCCTTGAGGCCGACCACGTCCCAGTTTTCGATGATTTCAACCTGGCCGGGCTTGAACACGGCAGTGCGTGGCTTGCCGCCCGCCGCACCGATGCCCACGCCCAGCAGGTCGGCGCCTTTGCAGCCGCTGGCAAACTTCCAGGTGCCGTTGACCTGCCAGCCGCCCTCGACGGTTTCCGCCGGCTGCAACGGGAACAGGCCACCGGCAAACACCAGATCGGGGCTGTCGGCATACAGTTCGGCGAGGGTTTCCTGGGGCAAGGCCGCAAGATACACCCCGGCGCTGCCGAAGCTGGCGACCCAGCCGGCAGAGCCATCGGCTTCGGATATGCGCTCGATCATCTGCAAGAACGTTGCGGGGGCCAGGGCATCGCCGCCGAAACAACGAGGCGTGGCCGCCCGGTAGATGCCCACCTGCTTGAAGCGTTCGATCATGTCCCGTGGCACGTGGGAGCCGGCGTCGAACTCGTCGCGGCGCTGGCGCACTTCATCGAGCACCTGCTGGAACAGCGCGGGCTGCACGTCGGGTAAAGCGTCTGGTTGCACGAGGGCCGAACGCAGCATGGGCTTTCTCCGTTGTAGTTGTTATGGACGCCGTGTCGGGCGTTGATAGGTCCAGTGTAAAAAGCCCGACCACCGTCAACTATTGGGGCGTGCAGCCCACCGGCTAAAGAAATCCCCTAGTGCGCCCCCGATTACTTCTGAGCGTGCCCCCGGATGCAAACCGGTATAACTTGCCACCGTAGTCGTCCCCTCCACCGCCAAGGGCTACGCGATGTACCTACCCAATAACAATGATTTCCACACCCTGATCGAAGCCATGCCGATCTGCACCATCCTTCACGATGCGCAGAGCAAGGACATCCTCTGGGCCAACACCGCGGCGCTGTCGGCGCTGGGGTTTACCCTGGAAGAACTGATCCCGCTCAAGGCCCCGGACATGACCCGGGACGCACCGAAGTACAAGCGCTCCATCGGCCTGCGTTGGCTCGAGCGAGCGGCCCGCAGTGGCCAGCGCACCATCGAGTGGTGTTATCGCTCCAAGGCCGGGGTGGAGATTCTTTCGGAAGCGGTCGCGACGCTGGTGCACCTGGACGGGCGCGACGTGCTGATGGTGCAGTTCCGGGATATTTCCCGGGAAGACAAGGTGAAGCGGGACCTGATCCGCGCCGAGGAAGCCCGGCGTGTCAGTGAACAGCAGCTTGAATACCTGGCCCGATACAACGCCATGGGCGAGATGGCGGTGGCGATTGCTCATGAGTTGAGCCAGCCACTGGCGGCCACGCGCAACTTTATCGAGGGGGTTTTGATTCGTCTGGGCGATACCCACAGTGCCGACCAGGGGGTGAACTGGGGGCTGCAAAGTGCCGTGCGGCAGGTCGAGCATGCGTCAACGATCATCAAGAGTGTGCGTGATTATGTGGTCAAGCTGGAGCAGAGCGCGGAGTGGGTGGACCTCAATGAGTTGCTGCAGGAAACCCGATATTTCATCAGCCTGCGGGCCGAGCCGAGTCAGGTGCGGCTGGAACTGTTCCCCAGTATTGAACCGCTGATGGTGCTTTGTGAAAAAGTGCTGATCGGGCAGGTGATTCTGAACCTGGCATTCAATGCTATTGAAGAGATGAGCGAGCTGCCCGTCGAACGTCGGGTGCTGCGGCTGCATGCCTGCCGTGATGGAAACGTGGCGCGGTTGAGTGTCGAGGATTGTGGACGCGGGATTCAGGCTGTGGCTCGGGAGAAAATCTTTGACGGGTTCTTTTCGTCGAAGGTGGGTGGTAACGGGATTGGGCTGGCGTTGTGCAAGAACATCATTGGTCGGCATCAGGGGGATATCTGGGCGCAGAATCTGGAGCCGTGTGGGGCGGTGTTTAGTTTTTCGTTGCCTTTGGTGGGGTCTTGAGATGGGGGGGTATATCCGTTTCTTCGGTAACGGCCACCTATGGTTCCGCTCTTACAGCGGGTCACTTTTTTACAAACGCCTAAAAAAGTAACCAAAAAACGCTTTGCCCCACCACTCGGTGCCTCGC
>NZ_JACAPZ010000057.1:507-17200 GCF_013385475.1 Pseudomonas sp. G5001 | reverse complement strand
GGGCTTTTCCAAAGTGAGCCGCTGTAAGAGCGGAACCATAGGTGGCCGTTACCTAAATAATGGATATGCCCCCCTGGATCCTGACCACCCCCGCCGCACTCGTTCAGCGAACGGCATCGGGCTTCAACCCGCGCAACAACAACTCCAGCCCTCGCAGAGCCTCTTCCAGCCGCACACCCGAGTCTCCATCCTGGGCGATCCACAACGATGCGCTCACCAGGCTGCCATTGATCAGCCTCGCCAGCGCCTGGCTGCACGCCTGCTCGATGAGGCCCGCTTGCATCAAGTCATCGAGCAACTGGCGCAGCGAGTCCACGCATTGCTGCTGGTCGGTGGCACCCAGCACCGCCGGCGCATCTTGCAGCACAATGCGCTGGACCTCGGGATCCTGAGCCATACGCAAATAAACCCGGCAGCGCTCGCAAAACCCTTCCCAAGGATCAACCGCCTGTTCCGAGATACGCTGCAGGCTCGCATCCATTTCACCGTCGAGCTGCGCAACCACCGCCGCCAGCAAGCCTTTCTTGTCGCCAAAATGATGGTACAACGCACCCCGGGTCAGGCCGGCGCGAGCGGTGAAATCGTCCATCGACGTCTGGGCGTAGCCTTGTGTGGCGAAGGCCTGGCGGGCGCTGGCGATCAGGCGGGCGCGGGTGTCTTCGATCATGTCGGCACGGGCTCGGCTCATGGGTAAGGCTCACAATAGGTGATTGACATACGACGCGTATGTTACGCATGATTTGTCACATACGCACCGTATGTATTTTGCCCCGAAAACCTCGAATAGCAAGTTTCAGGGCGCTCAGGAAGAGGTTACACACCATGGCAAACCCCTACGCCGAGCTGTTCCAGGCGCCAGGTTCCAGGGCTTTTGTATTGGCGGGCATGCTCGCCCGCATGCCGATCTCCATGACCGGGATCGGCTTGATCACCATGCTGTCGCAAGTGCACGGCGGTTACGGTTTGGCCGGTGCGGTGACCGCTACCTTCGCCCTGGCCACCGCGTTTTGCGCGCCCCAGGTCTCACGGTTGGTGGACCGTTATGGCCAGGGCCGGGTGTTGCCGGTGGCCGCGTCCATCGGCGGCGGCGCGCTGTTGCTGCTGTTGCTCTGCACCCGGGTGCAGGCGCCAACGTGGACGCTGTTCGTCTTTGCCGCGCTGGCCGGCTGCATGCCCAACATGTCGGCCATGGTGCGGGCGCGCTGGACCGAGCTGTATCGCGGCCAGCCCAAACTGCAAACGGCGTTTGCCCTGGAGTCGGTGCTCGACGAGGTGGTGTTCATTATTGGCCCGCCGGTCTCGGTGGGTCTGTGCGTGCTGCTGTTCCCCGAAGCGGGGCCGTTGATTGCCGCGCTGTTTCTGGCAGTGGGCGTGACCGCCTTTGTGCTGCAACGCCAGACCGAGCCACCGGTGCATGAACATCACGCCGAGCACGGCCGTTGGCTGATTGCCTCGCCCTCGGTGTTGATCCTGATGGTGCTGTTGATGGCCATGGGCATCATCGTTGGGGTGGTGGATGTGGTCAGTGTCGCGTTCGCCCAGCATCAGGGCCAGCCCGCCGCGGCGAGCATTGTATTGTCGGTATACGCCATCGGTTCGTGCCTGGCCGGGCTGGCGTTTGGTGCGCTCAAGTTGAAAGCACCGCTGCCGCGCCAGTTCTTGTACTGCGGCGTGGCCACCGCCGTGACCACGCTGCCGTTGTTGCTGGTGACGAATATTCCGGGGTTGGCAGCCGCGATCTTCATCTCCGGCCTGTTCTTCGCCCCGACCCTGATCGTGTCCATGGCCCTGGTGGAACAAATCGTTCCGCCCAGCCGCTTGACCGAAGGCATGACCTGGCTGATCACCGGCCTGAGCATCGGCGTGGCCATTGGTGCTGCCAGCTCCGGCTGGATGATCGACCGCTTCGGCGCACCCAGCGGGTTCTGGGTGGCGCTGGCGGCGGGTGCGGTGGTGCTTGGGGCGGCGGTGCTGGGGTATCGGCGGTTGGGGTGATTACCCGGTCACCAGTGCGCCGCGATGTTGCAGGAATTCGTTCAGCGCCTGGCGCGTGAGATCGTTCAACGTGACTTTTTGCCGGGTCGCGGCAAGCGCGGCGGCCAGGTGGAGTTCATGGCCGACACGGACGTTGAACGAACCCTTGCAGGGCTTTTCCGGTGCTTGCCCAAGGGTCTGGCAGGTCTCGATGTAGTCGTCCACGGCGGTGCAAAAGGCGGCGTCCAGTTCGGCGACGGTTTTGCCCTCGTAGCTGACCAGGGCCTTGATGAAAAGCAGCTTTCCGAACAGGCAGTTGTCTTCGATGCTGGCTTCGATGGAGCCGATGTAGCCTTTGTGTTTCAGCTGGTTGTTCACTGAATCAGTTCTCCTGATTTCAATTGTTCGATGATCTGGCGCCGAATGTAGTGTTTCAGTTCGTTGCCGGGGTGAGGCTTGTGCAGGGTGATCATTGCACTGGGGTCGCCTGTGTCGAACCTGACCCGGCTACCCGCCCCTTCGATTTGCGTGTATCCCAGGCGCCGCAGCAGCGTGACGAGTTCGGGCCAGGTAAAGGCCGATTGCTCATTGAGCAGTTTGGCCAGCAGCTTTTCATTTTTCGACACGGCGATTCTCGCCTGCAACTAAATGTAGTTGCAATTGATGGGTTGCGTCAATGATAGGACAGCCGCGCCGAGCCTCTCGGTGTTTGATGTAACCCTTGATGACACCGTGGTCTGCGCCCCCAATCCCCGCTAATTTTTCCCTTCCGGATTCGTTTTATAGGGACGACGTGCCTTTGTGCTTCCTGCCTATTGCCCCGGATCCCAAGAAATGAACGCTGAAGACTCCTTGAAACTTGCTCGCCGGTTTATCGGGTTGCCCCTGGAAAAACGCCAGATGTTCCTCCAGGCGCTACACAAGGAAGGGGTGGATTTTTCCCGGTTTCCGATCCCGGCAGGGGTGGAGGCCGAGGACCGGCAGGCGCTGTCCTATGCGCAGCAGCGGATGTGGTTTCTGTGGCAACTGGATCCGGCCAGTGGCGCCTATAACCTGCCCGGCGCGGTACGGCTCAAGGGCGCCTTGAGCCTGCCGGCGATCGAGCAGGCGTTCGCCAGCCTGGTGGCCCGCCATGAGACGTTGCGCACGGTGTTCCAGCGCCAGGCGGATGATCGTCTGTTGCAAGTGGCCGCACAGTCGCCGCTGGTGGTCGAACAGTTGGACTTCAGCGTCCTGGCACCCGCCGAGCGTGAGCAGGCGGTGATGCAGGCCGCTACCCGTCAGTCGCTGTTGCCCTTCGACCTGGCCAACGGCCCGCTGCTGCGGGTGCAATTGCTCAAGCTGGCCGAGCAGGAACACGTGCTGCTGCTGACCTTGCACCACATCGTGTCCGACGGCTGGTCGATGAACGTGCTGATCGACGAGTTCATTCGCTGCTACGACGCCCATGAGCGCAACGAGCCGCCGCAACTGCCGGCCTTGCCGATCCAGTACAGCGACTACGCCCTGTGGCAGCGCCGCTGGCTGGAGGCCGGCGAGCAGGCTCGTCAGCTGGAATACTGGCAGGCACGCCTGGGAGATGAGCACCCGGTACTGGAACTGCCCATCGACCATCCACGCCCGGCGATGCCCAGCTACCAGGGCACCCGGCATGACTTTGCGATTGATCCGGCGCTGGCTGCGCAGTTGCGCAGTTGCGCGCAAAAACACAATGTGACCTTGTTCATGTTGCTGCTCGGCGCGTTCAACGTGCTGCTGCATCGCTACACCGGGCAGGGCGACATTCGGGTTGGCGTGCCGATTGCCAACCGCAACCGCAGCGAAGTCGAAGGGCTGATCGGTTTCTTCGTCAATACCCAGGTGTTGCGCACCGAACTGACCGGGCAAACCCGCGTCGACGAGTTGCTGCAAGGCATCAAGGAACACGCACTGGGCGCCCAGGCCCATCAGGAATTGCCGTTCGAACGCCTGGTAGAAGCCTTGAAAGTCGAGCGCAGCCTGAGCCACACGCCGCTGTTCCAGGTGATGTACAACCATCAGCCGCAAGTGGCGGACATCGCCGCGGTCAACACCGCCTCCGGGCTTGAACTGTCCCTGGTGCAATGGCAAGGCCGTACCACCCAGTTTGACCTGAGCCTGGACACCTACGAGAAGTCCGGCACCCTGCACGCCGCGCTGACCTATGCCAATGACCTGTTCGACGCCGCCACCATCGAGCGCATGGCCCGGCACTGGCTCAGCCTGTTGCAGGCGATGGTCGCCGATGGCAGCCAGCGCATCGGTGAACTGCCGATGCTCGCCGCCGCAGAGCAGCACGTGCTGGTGCATGACTGGAACCAGACGGCCGAGGCGTACCCGACCGAACGTGGCATCCACCACCTGATCGAAGACCAGGTACAACGCACTCCGCACGCCGTTGCCCTGGTGTTCGGCGCGACGCAGTTGACCTACGCGCAGCTCGACGCGCGCGCCAACCAGTTGGCCCATGCCCTGCGCGAGCAGGGTGTTGGCCCGGACGTACTGGTGGGGATCTGCATCGAGCGCTCCATCGAAATGGTGGTCGGCCTGCTGGCGATTCTCAAGGCCGGCGGCGCCTACGTCCCGCTGGACCCTGAATACCCCCGCGAACGCCTGGCTTACATGATCGAAGACAGCGGCATCGGGCTGCTGCTCAGCCAGCAGGGCCTGCTGTCGACCTTGCCGGTCGACGGCATCAACGTCATCGCACTCGACCAGGCACAAGGCTGGCTCGACGATTACGGCCGCGAGCCTCTGGCCGTCAACGTGCACGCGCTGAACCTCGCCTATGTGATCTACACCTCCGGCTCCACCGGCAAGCCCAAGGGCGCAGGCAACAGCCATCGTGCGTTGGTCAACCGCCTGTGCTGGATGCAGCAGGCTTATGGCCTGGATGCCAGCGACGCAGTGTTGCAGAAAACCCCGTTCAGCTTTGACGTGTCGGTGTGGGAGTTCTTCTGGCCATTGATGAGCGGCGCACGGCTGGTGGTCGCAGCACCCGGCGAGCATCGCGAGCCGGCTCGCCTGATCGAGACCATTGGCGAACACGCTATCACCACGCTGCACTTTGTACCGTCGATGCTGCAGGCATTTATCCACGAGCCGGGCGTGCAGGCCTGCGCCAGCCTCAAGCGCATCGTATGCAGTGGTGAAGCGCTGGCGCTGGATGCGCAGTTGCAGGTGTTCGCCAAGCTTCCGGGCGCCGGGTTGTACAACCTCTACGGCCCGACTGAAGCGGCCATCGACGTCACCCATTGGACCTGCATCGACGAAGGTGCCGACAGCGTGCCCATTGGCCGCCCCATTGCCAATCTGGGAACCTACATCCTCGACGCGCAACTCAACCCTGTGCCGGCAGGCGTCAGCGGTGAGCTTTACCTCGGTGGCACCGGGCTGGCCCGCAGTTACCACCGCCGCGCGGCGCTCACCGCCGAGCGTTTTGTGCCGTGCCCGTTCAATGACGGTGCGCGGCTGTACCGGACCGGCGACCGGGTGCGCCAGCGCGCCGACGGTGTGATCGAATACCTCGGCCGCCTCGATCATCAGGTCAAGCTGCGCGGCCTGCGTATCGAGCTGGGTGAAATCGAGACCCGCCTGATGCAACACCCGCTGGTGCGCGAGGCCGTGGTGCTGGTGCAGGGGGGTAAACAGTTGGTTGCTTACCTGGTGCTGGAGGGAGGCGAGCCTGCCACGCCGTGGCAACCGGAGCTCAAGGCGTGGCTGTTGAACAGCCTGCCGGAATACATGGTGCCCACCCACCTGATGCCGCTGGTGAAGCTGCCAGTGACCGCCAACGGCAAGCTCGACCGCAAGGCCTTGCCGTTGCCGGACGCTGCGCCGCAGCAAGCGTTCGTGGCGCCACAGGATGCATTGCAAAAAGCCCTGGCGGCGATCTGGGAGGATGTGCTCGGTCTTGAGCGCGTCGGCCTCGAAGACAACTTCTTCGAGCTGGGCGGCGATTCGATCATCTCCATCCAGGTGGTCAGCCGTGCGCGGCAGGCCGGCATCCGCGTCAGCCCGCGTGACCTGTTCCAGTACCAGACCGTGCGCAGCCTGGCACTGGTCGCCACCCTCGATAAACGCTCGGCGGTGGATCAGGGGCCGGTGAGCGGTGATGCCGTGCTCGGGCCGATCCAGCAGCATTTCTTCAGCCGCGGGATGCCGGTGCGCGAACACTGGAACCAATCGCTGCTGCTGACTCCCCGTGAGGCCTTGAATGCGCAGTGGCTCGATACAGCGCTGACGCACATCATCAATCACCACGATGCCTTGCGCCTGCGTTTTACCGAAAGCACCGAGGGCTGGCAGCAAAAACACGATGCTCCAGTGGCCAGCGCTGATCTGTGGCTACGCGATGCCGAGTCGGCGGAACACCTGAATACCTTGTGCAACGAGGCGCAGCGCAGCCTTGACCTGCAAAACGGCCCGCTGTTGCGAGCCTTGCTGGTCACGCTGGCCGATGGCAGCCAGAGGCTGGCGCTGATCGTTCACCACCTGGTGGTCGACGGTGTGTCCTGGCGCGTATTACTGGAAGATCTGCAGCAGGCTTACGAACAATTGGCGGCAGGCGGCGGCATTGAGCTGCCGCCGAAAACCAGTGCATTCCAGGGCTGGACTGCGCGGCTCGAACAGCAAGTGCAGCGCTTCGATGAACAACTGATGTACTGGAAAACCCAGCATCAGGATGCGAAGGATCTGCCGTGCGACCGACCTGACGCCAGCCTGCAAAATGCGCAGGGTGAAAAAATCGAGTGGCGACTCGACGCCGAACGGACCCGTCAGTTGCTGCAACAGGCGCCCGCCGCGTACCGCACGCAGGTCAATGACCTGCTGCTCACCGCGTTGGCCCGCACCATCAGTCGCTGGAGCGGTCAGGCAGGCACGCTGATCGAGCTTGAAGGCCATGGCCGCGAAGACCTGTTCGATGACATCGACCTGAGTCGCACCGTGGGTTGGTTCACCAGCCTGTTCGCGGTCAACCTCACCGCCCGCGATGACCTCGACGGTTCGATCAAGTCGATCAAGGAGCAACTGCGCGCGGTGCCGGACAAAGGCCTGGGCTATGGCGTGCTGCGTCATCTGGCGTCCCCGGCAGTACGCGCCGAGCTGGCGGCACTGGCGCCACCGCGGATCACCTTCAACTACCTGGGCCAGTTCGACCGTCAGTTCGACGACGCGGCCTTGTTTGTGCCGTCTGCCGAAACCAGCGGTGTGGCACAGGATCTGGCGGCACCATTGGCCAACTGGCTGACGGTTGAAGGCCAGGTCTATGGCGGCGAACTGTCGATGAGCTGGGGCTTCAGCCGCGAGATGTTCGACAGCGCGACCGTGCAGCAACTGGTGGACCGCTATGCCAGCGAGCTGCATGCACTGATCGAACACTGCTGCACCTTGCCGGCCGCGCAAGCCACGCCATCGGACTTCCCGCTGGCGCGGGTGACCCAGGCGCAACTGGATGCGCTGCCGGTGCCGGCCGGCCAGCTCGACGATCTCTATCCGCTGTCGCCCATGCAGCAAGGGTTGCTGTTCCATACCCTGTACGAACAGGCGGCGGGTGAGTACATCAACCAGTTGCGCGTCGACGTGCAGGGCCTGGATCCCGAGCGTTTCCGCGCCGCTTGGCAGGCCACCGTCGATGCGCAAGACATCCTGCGCAGCGGTTTCGTCTGGCAGGGCGAGCTGGCGCAACCGCTGCAGATCGTGCACAAGCAGGTGCAACTGCCGTTCGCCACCCTGGATTGGCGGGCCCGTGACGATCAGCCGGCGGCCCTCGCGGCGCTGGCCGATGCCGAGCGAGCGCAAGGGTTTGACCTGGCCTGTGCGCCCCTGCTGCGCCTGGTACTGGTGCAGACCGGCAGTGACCAATGGCACCTGATTTACACCCATCACCACATCCTGATGGACGGCTGGAGCAACTCGCAGTTGCTCGGCGAAGTATTGCAGCGCTATAGCGGCCGCACACCGGCGAATGCCGGCGGCCGTTATCGCGACTACATCGCCTGGCTGCAACGTCAGGACGGCCAGTTGAGCCAGGACTTCTGGAGCGAACAACTGGCCGCGCTGCAAGCGCCGACCCGGCTGGCCCGCGCGGCCACCGCTGGCGAGCGCCAGAGCGGTCACGGCGACCATTACCTGACTCTGGACGAGCAACGCACCCAGGCGCTGGAAGCGTTTGCCCGCCAGCAGAAAATCACCGTCAACACCCTCGTGCAAGCCGCGTGGCTGCTGTTGCTGCAACGCTATACCGGGCACGAAGCGGTGGCGTTCGGCGCGACCGTGGCCGGTCGTCCGGCAGACTTGCCCGGCATCGAGCAACAGGTCGGCCTGTTCATCAACACCCTCCCGGTGATCGGCGCACCGCGTCCCGATCAAAGCGTCGGCCAATGGTTGCAAACGGTGCAGGCGCAGAATCTCAGCCTGCGTGACTTCGAACACACGCCGCTGGCGGACATCCAACGTTGGGCCGGGCAGGGCGGTGAAGCGCTGTTCGACAATATCCTGGTGTTCGAAAACTATCCGGTAGCCCAGGCGCTGAGCCAGGCCGGGCAGGGGCTGGTGTTCGGCGATGTGGGCAACCTGGAGCAGACGCACTACGCGCTGAGCGTGGCGGTGACCCTCGGCCGGCAGCTGGCGTTGCATTACAGCTTCGACCGCGGCCAATTCGCGAGCGAGGTGGTCGAAGGCATCAGTGCGCATTTGCTGCAACTGCTTGAGCAGTTTGCCGAGTCGGCAGAACGCAACCTGGGTGAAATCGCCCTGGCAAGCCGCGACGAACAGGCCCGCCAGCAAGCGCAGAACCATCCACAGCCGTACCCGGTGGACATCGGCGTGCATCAGCGCATTGCCACCCTGGCGGCCGAGCGCCCGCAACGCACAGCGGTGATTTTCAACGATCGGCAGTTCAGCTACGGTGAAATCGACCAGCGCGCCAACCAACTGGCCCACGCGCTGATCGCCCGCGGCGTTGGCGCTGAAACCCGTGTGGGTGTGGCGTTGCCGCGCAGCGAGTCGGTAATTGTGGCGTTGCTGGCGGTGCTCAAGGCCGGCGGCGCTTATGTGCCGCTGGACACCCTCTACCCGCGCGAGCGCCTGGCCTACCTGATCGAGGATTCGGGGCTGGCGCTGCTGATCAGCGATTCGTCGGTGTCGGCGCAGCTGCCGGTTGCCGAATCGGTACCCTTGCTGGAGCTGGACCGTCTTGATCTGCGTGAGCAGTCGATCAAGGCACCCTCGGTGCAGCTCGACCCGCACAACCTTGCGTATGTGATCTACACCTCCGGCTCCACTGGCAATCCGAAAGGCGTCAGCGTTGCCCACGGTCCATTGGCCATGCATTGCCAGGCCATCGGCCAGCGCTATGAAATGCGCGACAGCGACTGTGAGTTCCACTTCATGTCGTTCGCCTTCGACGGTGCCCACGAGCGCTGGCTGACCAGCCTGACTCACGGGGCTTCGCTGCTGATTCGCGACGACGCGCTGTGGACGCCGGAGCAGACCTACAACGCCATGATCGAACACGGCGTGACCGTGGTCGCGTTCCCGCCGGTGTACCTGCAACAACTGGCCGAACATGCCGAGCGCGTCGGCAATCCACCGAAGGTGCGCATCTATTGCTTTGGCGGTGACGCGGTGCCGAACGCCAGTTTCGAGCGGGTCAAGCGTGCGCTCGATCCGGACTACATCATCAACGGCTACGGCCCGACCGAAACCGTGGTCACCCCGCTGATCTGGAAGGCCGGTCGCGAGGTGCCGTGCGGTGCTGCCTACGCGCCGATCGGCAGCCGCATCGGTGACCGCAGCGCCTATGTGCTCGACACCGACCTGAACCTGTTGCCCCAAGGCATGGCCGGTGAGCTGTATCTGGGGGGCACCGGCCTGGCCCGTGGGTACCTCAACCGACCGGGGCTGACCGCCGAGCGTTTTGTCGCTGACCCGTTCAGCGCCGCTGGCGGCCTGCTTTACCGCACAGGCGACCTGGTGCGCCAGCGCGCCGACGGCACGTTCGACTATCTGGATCGTATCGACAATCAGGTGAAGATTCGCGGCTTCCGCATCGAGCTGGGTGAGGTCGAAGCGGCGCTGCAAGCCCTCCAGGGTGTGCGCGAAGCGGTGGTCGTGGCCCAGGAAGGCAGTGCCGGCAGCGGCAAGCGCCTGGTGGCTTACGTGGTCGGCGATTCAACCCGTGCCGGTTTCAGCGAAGACCTGCGTGCGCAGCTCCAGGCTTCATTGCCGGCGCATATGGTGCCGGCGTATGTCTTGTCTCTGGAACGCATGCCGCTGACACCGAACGGCAAGCTGGATCGCAAGAACCTGCCCAAACCGGATGTCAGTCAACTGCAACAAGCCTACGTCGCTCCGCGCAACGCGCTGGAGCAGCAACTGGCGACGATCTGGCAAGACGTGCTCAAGCTTGGGCAGGTGGGCATCAGCGACAACTTCTTCGAACTGGGTGGCGATTCGATCATTTCGATCCAGGTGGTCAGCCGTGCGCGGCAGGCGGGGATTCGCTTCAGCCCCAAAGACCTGTTCCAGCACCAGAGCATCCAGGCGCTGGCCGTGGTCGCACAGACCGGTGAGACGCTGCCGTCGATCGATCAGCGACCGGCAACCGGCACCACGGTGCTGTTACCGATTCATCAGCAATTCTTCGCTCAGGAAATTCCCGATCGTCACCACTGGAACCAGTCGGTGATGCTTAAGCCGGCGCAGGCACTGGATGCACACGCACTGGAGCAGGCGCTGGAGGCTTTGGTGGCGCATCACGACAGCTTGCGCCTGGATTTCGTCGAACGGGCTGACGGCTGGTCGGCACACTACCGTGACGTCGCGGCGCACACGGATCAAACGCTTCTGTGGCCAGTGGAGGTCGCGGACCTCGCAGCCCTTGAGGCACTGGGTGACGAAGCCCAGCGCAGCCTGCAATTGAACGGTGGTTCGCTGATACGCGCGGTGCTGGCGAACCTGGCGGACGGCACTCAACGGCTGTTGCTGATTATCCATCACCTGGTGGTCGATGGCGTGTCGTGGCGGATTCTGTTCGAGGATCTGCAGAACGCTTACCGGCAAATCCTTTCAGGCGCAGGTGTGCAGTTGCCGGCCAGGACCAGTGCGGTCAAGGCCTGGGCGGCGGCATTGCAGGGCTACGCCACAACCCCTGCGCTGCAGGCCGAGCTGGGTTTCTGGCAACAACAGTTGCAGGGCGCTTCGCCAGCCTTGCCGTATGACCGTCCGAACGGCGGGCAGCAACATGATCAGGCCCTGACCTTTCGTAGCAAGCTGGACCGGGCCCTGACCCGCCAGCTGTTGCAGGATGCGCCGGCGGCGTATCGCACCCAGGTCAACGACGTATTGCTGACCGCGCTGGCGCGGGTGATAACGCGCTGGACCGGTGACGACAATGCGTTGGTGTTGCTTGAGGGGCACGGTCGCGAAGACGTGTTCGAGCACATCGACCTGACCCGTACCGTGGGCTGGTTCACCAGCGTGTTCCCGGCGCGGCTGTCGCCGATTGCGGATCTCGCTGGGTCGCTCAAGCAGATCAAGGAGCAGCTGCGGGCAATTCCGCATAGGGGCATCGGCTTCGGCGCACTGGCGTACCTGGGCGATGAACAGACACGGGAGTCTCTGCAAGCCTTGCCGCTACCGTGCCTGACCTTCAACTATCTCGGTCAGTTCGACGCCAGCTTCGATACCGCCGACGACGCCCTGTTTGTGCCGACCGGCGAATCCGGCGGTGAAGAAGTCAACCTGCAGGGGCCGCTCGGCAACCCGCTGGCGCTCAACAGCAAAGTCTTCGGTGGTGAACTGGACCTGACCTGGACCTACAGCGGCGCGATGTTCGATGCCGCGACCATCCAGCGCCTGGCCGACGACTATGTGCAAGAACTGACGGCGCTGATCGGCCATTGCTGCGACAACTCCAACCGGGGAGTGACGCCGTCGGATTTCCCGTTGGCGCAACTGTCTCAGGCCCAACTCGATGCGCTGGTGCTCGAACCTCAAGGCATCGACGACATCTACCCGTTGTCACCGATGCAGCAGGGCATGCTGTTCCACACCTTGCTCGAACAGGGGAATGGCGATTACATCAACCAGATGCGCCTGGATATCGATGGCGTCGATCCGCAACGCTTCCGCGCGGCCTGGCAAGCCGTGGTGGATGCCCATGACATCCTGCGTACCGGGTTCATCTGGCAAGGCAATCTTGAACAACCGGTGCAGGTGGTACAGCGTCAAGTGCAGGTGCCGTTCCGTGTGCTCGACTGGAGCGGTCACGCCGATCGGGATGCGGCACTGCAAACCCTTGCCGATGAAGAGCGCGCCCAAGGCCTGGACCTGAACTGCGCGCCCTTGATGCGCCTGGTACTGGTACGCACGGCAACTGATCGTCATCACCTGATCTACACCAACCATCACATCCTTATGGATGGCTGGAGCAGCGCGCAGTTGCTCGGCGAAGTGTTACAGCACTACAGCGCAGAAACCGTGGCACGACCCGTTGGCCGGTATCGTGATTACATCGCGTGGCTGAAGCGGCAGGACGCATCGCTCGGCGAAGCGTTCTGGAAGGAGCAGTTGCACGCCCTGGATGAACCGATTCGCCTGGCGCAGATGTTTGCCCGTCCGGCGCAGGCCATCGCCACCCACCTTTACGCTCACCACCACCTGCACCTCGATGAGCAGCAAACGCGCCGTCTGGGCGACTTTGCCCGAGAGGCGAAAGTCACCGTCAACACTGTGGTCCAGGCTGCGTGGCTGTTGCTGTTACAGCGTTACAGCGCAAAGTCCTGCGTCGCATTCGGCGCAACCGTGTCGGGGCGCCCGGCGGACCTGGCAGGCGTCGAGCAACAGATTGGCCTGTTCATCAACACCTTGCCGGTCATTGCCAGCCCGCGCTCCGAGCAGAGCCTGGGGGATTGGCTGCACAGCGTCCAGGCGCAGAACCTGGCGTTGCGGGACTTCGAGCACACCGCGTTGTTCGATATCCAGCGCTGGGCGGGGCAGGGTGGTGAAGCGCTGTTCGACAACATCCTGGTGTTTGAGAACTATCCGATTTCAGAAGCCCTGGAGAAAGGTTCGCCTCAGGGTCTGCGCTTTGGTGCCGTGGGCAATCTGGAGCAAACCAACTACCCGCTGACCCTGCTGGTGGGCCTGGGCGCCGAGCTGACCGTGCAGTTCAGCTATCAATGTGCGAGCTTCACACCTGTGTCGGTGGAGCAGATCGGCGTGCACCTCAAGCGTCTTCTGCTGCAAATGAGCAGCGATGCCGCACGCCCACTGGGTGACCTCACGCTGTTGGACCCGAGTGAAACCCGCCAGCAATTGCAGGACTGGAACGCCACCGCAAGCGTCTACCCGGGCGAGCACTGCATTCATCGTCTGTTTGAGGCGCGGGCACGGCAGACGCCGGATGCCACGGCGCTGCTGTTTGCTGATCAGGCGCTGACCTACGCTCAACTCAATACCCAGGCCAATCGCCTGGCGCATCGTTTGATTGAACTCGGTGTCGGCGCTGACCAACCGGTGGGTATCGCCCTTGAGCGTGGGGTGGACATGATCGTCGGGCTGCTGGCGATCCTCAAGGCCGGTGGCGCCTACGTGCCGCTCGATCCGCACTATCCGGTGGATCGCCTGGCCCACATGATTGAAGACAGTGGGTTGCAGTTGCTTCTGACCCAGGCATCGTTGCTGCGCCAGTTGCCGATTCCGGCAGGGGTGCACACCGTCTTGGCGAGTGCAATGGATGAATCGGTCAGCCCTGAACAGGCGGCCAATCCGCAGGTGTCGGTGGACGGCGATAACCTGTGCTACGCCATTTATACCTCGGGCTCTACCGGCAAGCCCAAGGGTGTGATGGTACGCCATGGTGCCCTGGTGAATTTCGTTGCCAGCATGGCCCGCGAACCAGGCATCGAGGCAAGTGACCGCCTGCTGTCGCTGACCACCTTCTCGTTCGATATTTTCGGCCTGGAACTGTACGGCGCGCTGTTCAGCGGTGCGGCCGTGGTGCTGGTGGACAAACAGAGCGCCCACGACCCTGAAGCATTGCTGGGGATTATCGAACAGCAGCAGGTCAGTATCGTGCAGGCCACGCCGTCGACGTGGCGCATGTTGCTTGAGCATCCCATGGCCGAGCGTCTTGCCGGACGCACATGCCTGTGTGGCGGCGAGGCATTGGCCGAGGACCTGGCCGAGCGCTTGCTGGCGGTCGCAGGCCCGGTCTGGAACCTCTACGGGCCCACGGAAACCACGATCTGGTCGGCGGCTTATCCACTGACCACAGACAAGCGCTTGCCTTACCTCGGCCGGCCGATTGCCAACACCTCGCTGTACATCGTCGGCGAGCACTTCGCGCCGAACCCTGTCGGGTTGATCGGTGAATTGCTGATTGGCGGTGATGGCCTGGCGCGCGGGTACCACGAGCGGCCGGCGCTCACCGCCGAACGCTTCCTGCCGGATCCATTTGGTAATGGCACACGGCTGTACCGCACCGGTGACCTTGCGCGACATCGCGTCGACGGTGTGATCGAGTACATCGGCCGGGCAGACCACCAGGTGAAAATTCGTGGCTTTCGCATCGAGTTGGGAGAGATCGAAGCGTGCCTGTTGGCGCAGGACGCGATCCGCGAGGCGGTGGTGGTGCCTCAGCAAGGGCCGGGTGGCACGCAGTTGGTGGCCTACCTGATTGCGGCCGGTACTGAGGCGGCCGAGGCGCAGTCGTTGGTGGCGCTGCGCGACGAGCTGAAGGCGCGGCTCGCCTGCGACCTGCCGGACTACATGATTCCGGCGCACTGGATGCTGCTTGAGCGCTTCCCGCTGACGCCCAACGGCAAGCTGGACCGCAAAGCCTTGCCGCTGCCCGACGCCAATCAGTTGCTGCGGGCCTATGTGGCGCCGCAAGGGGCGCTTGAGCAGAGCGTCGCACAGATCTGGCAAGAGGTGCTCAAGCTTGCGCGGGTAGGGCGCGACGACAACTTCTTTGAATTGGGCGGGCATTCCTTGCTGGCGACCCAAGCGACAGCCCGCCTGCAAATGGAGCAAGGCGCAGCCGTGCCCCTGGACCTTTTATTTCGAACCCCATCGCTGTCGGAGTACGCCGCGCAACTGGCGGTGCACCTGACACCTCACTCCAGCGAAGACTTGAGTGAGATGCATGACTTCCTGGCAGACCTGGAGACCCTTTGAAAATGACTCAGCTCGATAACCTGTCTCTGGTTCAGCGATTCATCCGTTTGCCGCTCGCCCAACGGCAAGCGTTCCTGCAAAAGCTGCACAGCAAAAACATGAGTTTTGCCGCGTTGCCGATTCCGGCGATGCGTGACGAGTTCGAGCATATCGGCCTGTCCTACGCCCAGGAGCGCCAGTGGTTCCTCTGGCAGTTGGACCCTCACAGCGCGGCCTACCATGTGCCGACGGCGCTGCGGTTGCGCGGTGCACTGGACGTGCCGGCGTTGCAGCGCAGCTTCGATGCATTGCTGGAGCGCCATGAGGTGCTGCGTACGGTGTTTGTCGACGGGCCGGAAGGGCCGCTGCAGGTTGCGCACGCATGCCTGAGCCTGCCGGTCACGACGGTGGTGCTGGAAGCGGTGCCGGACGCCGCAGCGCTCAAGGCGTTGATTGACACTGAAATCACTGCGCTGTTCGACTTGCAGCAGGGCCCGCTGTTGCGGGTCAAGCTGTTGCAACTGGCACCGGACGACCACGTGCTGGTGCTCACCCAGCACCACATCATTTGTGACGGCGCATCGGCGCAGATCATGGTTCACGACCTGGTCAAACTCTATGCTGCCCACAGCACCGGCCAGGCGCCGGACCTGCAGGCGCTGCCGATTCAATACGCCGACTATGCGATCTGGCAGCGCAAATGGATGGAAGCCGGCGAGCTTGCGCGGCAATTGGGTTACTGGACCGAACGCCTGGGTGATGGCGGTGAAGTGCTGCCTTTGCCTGCTGACCGCGCCCGTCCGGCGGTGCAGAGTTACCGCGGTGCGCGGCTGGACCTCGCCATCGATGCCGGGCTGACCGAACGCCTCAAGCGCGTGGCCCAGCGCGAAGGCTGCACCTTGTTCATGCTGTTGCTCGCCTCATTCCAGGTATTGCTGCACCGTTACAGCGGCCAGTCGGACATCCGCGTGGGTGTGCCGGTGGCCAACCGCAACCGTCTTGAAACCGAAGGCCTGATTGGTTTCTTCGTCAATACCCAGGTGCTGGATGCGCGGATTCAGGGGGCAATGCCTTTCGATCAATTGCTGGCGCAGGTCAAGCAGGCTTCGCTGGGCGCCCAGGCTCACCAGGATTTGCCGTTCGAGCAATTGGTGCAAGCCCTCGCACCGGACCGACACATGAGCCACAGTCCGTTGTTCCAGGTGATGTTCAATCACCAGAGCGGCGATGCCGCCCAAGCGTTGCAACTGCCAGGCTTGCATGTCGAGAGCCTGGATTGGAGCTCGCACACGGCGCAATTCGATCTGACCCTTGGCACGCACGAGACCCAGGGCGCATTGGCCGCCACATTCACCTATGCCACTGATTTATTCGACACTGGCACCATCGAACGCCTGGCCGCTCACTGGCTGAACTTGCTGCAAGGCATCGTCGCCGATCCGCAACGGCGCATCGGGGAATTGCCGCTGCTGGACGCGACCGAGCAACAGCACAACATCGCCCAGTGGAACCCCGGCCCGCGCAGCTTCCCAAGCGA
>NZ_JACAPZ010000057.1:0-329 GCF_013385475.1 Pseudomonas sp. G5001 | reverse complement strand
GCTGCTGGCCCAGGCGTCGCTGGCCGGTCAATTGCCGGTGCCTGACGGCGTGAAAACCCTGCTGCTGGATACCGACGTCAGCGCCTTTGCCGACAACGACCCGCAAGTCGTCATGGATCCTTCGAACCTCGCCTACGTGATCTACACCTCCGGTTCCACCGGCAACCCCAAAGGCACCTTGCTTGCGCACCACAACATCCTGCGTCTGTTCGCGGCCACTGAACCGTGGTTCGGTTTCGGCCCGCAGGACGTCTGGAGCCTGTTTCATTCCTATGCTTTCGACTTCTCGGTCTGGGAAATTTTCGGCGCACTGCTGCACGGTGGCGAGC
>NZ_JACAPZ010000056.1:0-17327 GCF_013385475.1 Pseudomonas sp. G5001 | reverse complement strand
GGGTAACCCGGCAGGACGCCGGGTTAGCCGCGCTGGGCCAAGGATGGCCCATCGCGGCGGCCCACGGTCCAAAGCCGGAGTGAGGGCACACCGAGCCTAGGCGAGGTGCCGAGTGGTGGGGCAAGAGCCTTTTGGTTACTTTTGGGCTCCTTTCAAAAGTGACCCGCTGTAAGAGCGGAACCCATTTAAGCCATCACCCAAATAATGGATATTCACCCCCAAAGCCTACCGCTCAATCGACCGACTCCACCGCGCATTCCACTCGGGTCGTGCCTGGTTCACCTGATCCCAGTCAATCGAAATCGCCGTCTGCAAATAACTGTTCATCGCCTCTACCCGCGCCCGGGTTTTGTCGGTAGTCGGCGTCGTAGGATTCGAAGGAATCTGATCCCCCAGTTCCAAAGCCGGCGCCTGCGCCTCTGCGGTCAACAAGAACTGCGCCAGTTTCTGCGCCAACTCCGGCTGGTCATTCCGCGCAATCACACACTCCGCCACGTTCAACACCACCGCGCCTTCCTTCGGCTGCGCATACTCCATCGGCACACCCAACAACTGCTGCGTGGTCACCTGCGTCGGCGTCAGCGGAAAGATCGCTGCCTCATCCGTCTGCACCATCTCGGAAATCTTCGCCGAGCTGGCGATATATTCCAGCACGTTGGGCCCGACGGTTTTCGGCCAGGCCTTGAACCCCGGCTCCACGTTGGTCTCGCTGCCCCCCTGAATCCGGTTGAACATGAGGAACCCGTGCAACCCAAATGTGGACGAGGCCAAGGACTGGAACACCACCTTGTCCTTGAAGCGCGGGTCGGCCAGGTCCATCCACGACGTCGGCGGCGCCCAGCCCTTTTCCTTGAACATCTTGGCGTTGTAACCCAACCCGGTCACCCCGAGCGTCACCGCAACCGCTTCTTCCTTGATCTTCGCCTTGGCCGGAATCTGATCCAGGGTCGGATTGGGCGTGAGCTTCTCGCACAACCCCATGGAAA
Source organism: Pseudomonas sp. G5001 (assembly GCF_013385475.1). Lineage (NCBI taxonomy): Bacteria > Pseudomonadati > Pseudomonadota > Gammaproteobacteria > Pseudomonadales > Pseudomonadaceae > Pseudomonas > Pseudomonas sp. G5001. The sequence goes on along the minus strand of NZ_JACAPZ010000056.1, from coordinate 16,341 downwards.
TCGCGCGGTACATGATGCCGTCGTCGAGGAACATCACGTGCATCTGCGGGTTGTCCTTGTTGGCCTGCACCTTGGCCAGGATGTCCGACGAGGTGCCCGGCACGATCACCACCTTGACGTTGTTGGCCTTTTCGAACCCGGGCAGCACCTTGTCGGCGTAGACCCGCTCCATGGTGCCGCCGTTCATGCCCAGGTACAGCGTCGGTGCGGCGTGGGCCGCCGTGCTCAACAGGGCGAGGGACAGGCAAGACAGCGCAGTACGTTTGATCATGTGCATGAATCTTCCTCTCAGGCTTGGAAACGACGGATGGAAAATGCTTCGATGGGCTGCCGGCTGGCCCCCGTGCAGACGATCTCTGCCAGGGCTTCACCGACCGCAGGGCCGAGCTGGAACCCGGCGCCGGCAAAGCCGAAACCGTGGAGCAGGCCGGGTTGGGTGCTGCTGTCGCCGATCACCGGTTCGTGGTCGGGCAGATAACCTTCGGTGCCGCTCCAGGTACGGATCGCCTGGGCACCCTTGAGGAACGGGTACAACTCGCCGGCATTGCGCAGAATCTCCAGCACCGCCGCCTGGCCCGGGCGGGCTTGTTGCGGGCCCAGGGCAAAGCCGCGCCCGCCACCGAGGATGCAATTGCCCCGGGCGACTTGCCGCGCATAAATCCCGCCGCCTTCCACCCCGGTGCTCACGTCCATCACCACCGGCAACGGCTCGGTCACCAGCATCGCCGGGTGTGCCGAGGTCATCGGCACCGGCTCGCCAAAGTGCGCGGCCACGGTGCCGGCCCAGGCGCCGGCGCAGTTCAGCAGCCAGGGGGCTTGCAGCTGCAGCCCATTGGCACAGCGCAACTGAAACCGCTGGCCGTCATGTTCAAGATGGGTGACTTCGGTTTGCTCCATCACCCGAGCACCGTGCCGTTGCGCTGCGCGGGCAAAGGCGGGGGAGACCAGGCGCGGATTGGCGTGGCCGTCTTCGGGGCATAACGACGCGCCGACTGCCACATCACCCACCCACGGGAACCGGGCGCGCAGTTGAGCGTGGTCGAGCATTTGCAGGCCCAGGCCAAAGCCACGTGTAGCGTCGGCGTAAGCCTGCAGAGCCGCCAGATCGTCATGACTGCGGGCCAGTTTCAAATGCCCGGAGCGCACGTATTCGCCGTCGATGCCAATCAGCCCCGGCAAGTCGGACCATAGCTCATGGGCACGTTGCGATAGCGGCAGTTGGTGCAATGGCCGCCCCTGGCGCCGCACGCCGCCATAGTTCACACCACTGGAGTGCGAGCCACAAAAGTCCCGTTCCAGCAGCACCACGCGGCGACCTTTCTGCGCCAGCATCAAAGCCGCCGAGGCCCCGACAATCCCGCCACCCAACACGATCACTTCACTGTCGATCATGGCTGCACCTCCACGCCAAACGGCAAGGGTTTGATCGGTGCCTGGCCACGCAGGCGGCCAACGTTTTCAATCTCGCGGCCACTGCGCTGGGCAACGATTTCCGCCGCCGCCAGCCCGCACATCCGGCCCTGGCAGCGGCCCATGCCAACCCGGCAATGGGCCTTGACCCGGTTCACTTCCCAGTGGCCTTCGTCCACCACCGCGCGTACTTCGCCGACGCTGACTTCTTCACAGCGGCACAGGATCAGTTCGTCCGGAGCTTCAGCGGCCCAGTTTTCCGGGAAGGGGAAGGCGGTTTCCAGGCCGTGGCGAAAGCGCTGGATACCTGCCAGTTGTTGTTCCAGCACGGGCCCGCGACGGTGGTCGATGGCAACACCGCTGTCTTCGAGCAAGGCCAATGCCGCTCGCTCGCCGGCCATTTGCGCCGCATCGGCGCCCATGATTCCTGCACCGTCGCCAGCCAGATACACGCCCGCGACACTGCTACGCCCGGCCGCATCTCGCTGGGGCAACCAGGCGCGGTTCAATGCATTCCAGGCAAATTCACAGCCGAGTAAATCCGCCAGTTGAGTCTCGCTGCGCAGGGCATGGGCGAAGGCCACGGCATCACAGGCGATTTCCTGCTGGTCCCAGTGGATGCCCGTCACTCGTTGCTCGCCGTTGATGTGCGAAAGCGTTGCCCCTTGATGCACCGGGATGCCGTGGGCCGTGAGCCAGGCGCGGTAGTACAAACCCTTGGCCAGGGTCGCCGGCTGGCCGAGCAATGCCGGCAAGGCGCGGCATTGGGCGCTGAACGGTGCGCTGTCGAGCACCGCCACCACCCTGGCCCCGGCCTTGGCGTACTGATACGCCACCAGGTACAGCAACGGCCCGCTGCCGCAGAACGCGACACGCTCACCGATGGCGCAGCCTTGATACTTCAGCGCGATTTGCGCCGCGCCCAGGCTGTACACACCGGGCAGCGTCCAGCCCGGCACGGGCAGGATGCGGTCGGTGGCGCCCGTGGCGACGATGATCTGCGCGTATTCGATGCTTTCGGCGTGGCCGTTGTTGAGCATGTCCAGGCGGCCATTTTCCGCATTCCACACCAGGGTTTCCGGCCGGTAGTCGATCCGGGTGGCCAGCTCATCCATGGTGCGATGCAGCGCTGTCGCCTTGCCCGCTTCAAACCCATACAGCTGCTTGGCCGAGCGCTGGAAGTTCGCCGGCTGGCGCCGATAGATCTGGCCGCCACCGCGCAGGCTCTCGTCCACCAACACCGGGGTCACGCCATGGTCCAGCAAGGTCCGGGCTGCGATAATGCCCGCCGGGCCTGCGCCCACTATCACCACGGTCTTCATGCCTGGCGCCCCGGGTCACGGCGAATCGCCTGGCCGTCTTCCAGCAAGGTCGAACAGGCGCGCACTCGCCGACCATCCTCCAGCCGTACCCAGCAATCCTGGCAGGCCCCCATCAGGCAGAAACCGGCGCGGCGTTCGGCGCTGAAATCACTGCCCCGCAGGTGCTCGGCGCAGGTCAGTACGGCAGTCAGCAAGGTGTCCCCGAGCAGGCCCGTGGCAGGCTGCCCATCGAGGGTGAACGCCAGGCTGGGCCGCTCGGTTTCCGCCAGTCGTTTGAACAGTGCCATCAATGTTTCCCTACCAACACGCGATCCAGGCCGTAGACCCGGTCCAGCAGAATCATTGCCGCCGCCGTCAACCCGATCACCAGCGCCGACACGGCCGCCATCATCGGGTCGATGGATTCGGTGGCGTACACGTACATGCGCACCGGCAAGGTCTGGGTGGCCGGCGAGCTGACAAAGATCGACAGGGTCACTTCATCGAAACTATTGATGAACGCCAGCAACCAGCCGCCGGCCACGCCGGGCAGAATCATCGGCAAGGTGATCTGGCGAAACAGGGTGAAGCGGCTGGCGCCGAGGGATTCGGCAGCCTGCTCGGCGCTGCGGTCAATGCCGATGGCGGCCGCCAATACCAGGCGCAATACGTAAGGCGTGATGATCACCACGTGGGCCAGCATCAACCAGGTGAAGCTGCCGTTGACGCCCATCATTGCGAACAGCCGCAGCATCGCCACCCCCAGCACCAGGTGCGGGATGATGATCGGCGAGAGGAACAGCGCACTGAAGAAGTTACGGCCGGGGAACTGGTAGCGACTGATTGCCAGCGCCGCCGGCACCGCGATCAACGTCGCCAGGGTGGCGGCAACGAACGCCAGGACCAGGCTGTTGTAGAACGCCTGGATAAAGTCCGCGCGCTCGAACACCGCATGAAACCAGCGCAGGGAGAAGCCCGAAGTGGGCAGGCTCAAGGTGTTTTCCGGGGTGAAGGCCACGAGGCACACCACCACCAGCGGCGCCATCATGAACAGCACCACCAGGCCGTGAAAGCCCAGGGCCAAAGGACCGTTTCTGGACATCGTCTTATACTCCCAGGGACTTTTTGTAGCGGCCTTCGACCATGCGGTTCCAGCTCAGCATGATCAGCAAGTTGACCAACAGCAGCACCACCGCGATGGTCGCGCCCATGGGCCAGTTGAGTTCCGAGAGGTATTGGTCGTAGACCACCGTGGCGACCATCTTCAGGCGGCGTCCGCCCAGCAGGCCGGGGATCGCGAAGGAGCTGGCAGCCAGGCCGAACACGATCAGGGTGCCGGACAGCACGCCGGGCATTACCTGCGGCAACACGATCTTGCGCATCACCGTGGCCTGGCTGGCACCCAGGGACAGCGCCGCCTGTTCCGCCGACGGGTCGAGCTTCTGCAGGGAGGTCCACACCGGGATGATCATGAACGGCAGCATCACGTGCACCAGTGCGATGAGCACGGCGAACGAGGTGTACAGCAGCTTCACCGGCTTGCCGCCCAGGGCCTGGATCACCTGGTTCACCAGGCCATCGGCACCCAGCAGCAGGCTCCAGCCGAAGGCCCGCACCACCACCGAAATCAGCAGCGGGGTGAGGATCAGGATCAGGAAGATCGAGCGCCATGGCGTGCCCATGCGGCTGAGGATGTAGGCCTCGGGCACGCCGATCACCACGCAGAGCAAGGTCACCAGGGCACTGATCCAGAAGGTGCGCCAGAAGATCTCGTAGAAGTACGAATCGCTGAACAGCGACAGGTAGTGGGCGAAGGTCCACTCATCGGCCTTCACCCCCACCTGATAGTCGAACACGTTGAACGACAGCACCAGTGTCAGGCCCAGGGGCAGGATCAGCAGCCCGAAAAACAACACCAGCGCCGGCAACGACAACAGGTAGCCACGGCTCATGCGCGCACCTCATCCGCGGCCAGCACCCGCAACAGGTTCGACTCCCAGTCCAGGCCCACTGCAGCGCCGCAAGCCAATGGCGCGCTGCCGTCATTGCGGCGGACCACGGTCAGCTCGCCGATCTGGGTCTTGATGCGGTACAGCCATTGGCTGCCGAAGAAGTAGCTGTCGAGGATCCTGCCTTGCAGCCGGCCGTTGCCGGCCGCCACCAGGTCGATCTTTTCCGGGCGCAGGCTCAGGGTCAGTTCGCCGTTGCCGGGCTCGAAGCGCACTTGCGGCGCGCCGAGTTGATCGAAGTCGCCCGCCAGCAGGTTGGCCTTGCCGACAAAATCCGAGATGAAGCGTGTGCGCGGGTGTTCATAGAGTTTGTACGGCGCGTCGATCTGCGTCACGCGCCCGGCCTGCATCACTACTACCCGGTCGCTGATGGACAGCGCCTCGGCCTGGTCGTGGGTGACCATCAGGGTGGTGATCCCGACTTCACACTGGATGCGACGAATTTCGAACTGCATCTCTTCGCGCAGGTTGGCGTCGAGGTTGGAGAGGGGCTCGTCCAGCAGCAACACCGGCGGCTCGATCACCAGGGCGCGGGCCAGGGCCACGCGCTGACGCTGGCCGCCGGACAGTTCCCGCGGGTAGCGCTCGGCGTGGGGCGCCAGGCGCACCAGTTCCAGCACGGTCTTGACTCTGCTTGCGATCTCAGTGGCAGGCACCTTGCGCATCTTCAGGCCGAAGGCGACGTTGTCGCGCACGCTCATGTGGGGGAACAGCGCGTAGCTCTGGAACACCACGCCGAGGCCGCGGCTGGCGGGTTTGGCATGGGTGATGTCGCGACCGTCGAGGACGATCTGGCCACCGGTGACGTCGACGAAGCCGGCGATCATTTGCAAGGTGGTGGTCTTGCCGCAGCCCGAGGGGCCGAGCAGGGACACGAATTCGCCTTTTTCCACCGCAAGATCAGTGGCGACCACCGCGTCGACGGCGCCGTAGCGTTTGCTCAAGGCGTTGAGTTGGAGAAAAGCCATGTCTGCGTTCCACCTTTTTGAGTCGCGTCGAAACGCGCTTTTTTGTTTTGGGCAGATGCGAAAAGGGTGTTGCGGGTGCGTTGGCGCTCGATCTTGAGTCGGCTGCCGTGAGTTGTTCATTTCGCCCCTGTGGACGCAGATTAGGGCGAAAGACTAGGATGGCGGAAGATGGAATTTCACTGGATAGAGTACTTTTTTCAGTTTCATTCACTGACCAGAATTTAGTGTGAGATATCGGCTTATGGATTCCACTGAGCGGAATGAAAGTGTCAAGGAAGTCGGCGCCGGTGGCGTCTCCCGGTTGTTTGCATTACTGCGCATCCTCGGCGCGGCGCCGGACGGTGGTGAACGGGTGACGCAACTGGCGCAGCAGGTGGGGCTGTCGCAACCCACCACCCACCGACTGCTGCGCAGCCTGATGGACGAGGGCATGGTGGAGCAGGATGCGCGCAGCAAGCGCTATCGGCTGAGCCTGGAGTTCTTTGCCCTGGCGGCGAATGCGGGCAACACCGGCAACCTGCGGGACCTGGTGCGGCCGAGCATGTTGCGCCTCAGTGCGTCGTTGGGGGATTCATTGTTCCTGCTGGCGCGCAGTGGGTTTGATGCGATCTGCCTGGACCGCAGTGAAGGGCCGTATCCGATCCGTACCTTTACCGGTGATATCGGCGGCCGCGTGGCGCTGGGCGTGGGGCAGGGCAGCCTGGCGATTTTGGCGTTTTTGCCGGAGGAAGAGCGCGAGACGGTGATCCGCTACAACTTGCCGCGGCTCAAGGATTTTCACCTGTACGACGAGGTGTTTTTGCGTTCGGAGGTGGAGAGTGTGCGGCGGTTGGGGTATGCGGCGCGAAACACCGGGGTGCTGGAAGGCATGGCCGGGTTGGCGGTGCCGATCCTGGATCGCAATGGGCATGCGGTGGCGGCGTTGAGTGTGGCGACCATCAGCGACCGCCTGGGGCCGGGGCGGTTGCCGACGGTGGTGGAGTTGTTGAAGCGCGAGGCGGCGGCGATCGGGCCGAAGATCAACCCGTTTGATCCGACGTTGCGCCGGCCTTCGCAGATCTTCGGTGGGTAGGTAATACCAGTAACGACACAGATCAAATGTGGGAGCGGGCTTGCTCGCGAATGCGGTGTATCAGTAAAAAATTTGGTGACTGACACACCGCATTCGCGAGCAAGCCCGCTCCCACATTTTAGACCGTGGCCATCTGTGGGATCCGGGTTGGACTCATCGCCGCCATCGCCACCGAAGTCGCCGCCGTGCGCGTCTCCACTCCCAGCTTCACATACACATGCTCCAGATGCTTGTTCACCGTCCTCGGACTCAACCCAAGAATGTCGCCAATATCCCGATTGGTCTTGCCACACGCCACCCAACGCAGCACTTCCACTTCCCGCTCCGTCAACTGAAACCGCGCCGACAATAGCTTGTGCGCCGGCTCATCCTCCAGGGTGATCACGCTCGGCTGTGTCGCCGCACGCGCCGACAGCAAAATCCGCGACGTACGCAAATGCGCCGCCACCCGCGCCAGCACTTCATCGGTCTGGATCGGCTTGGTCACGTAATCGCTGCCGCCCACCTCGAACCCCTGCACCACATGCTTGCTGTCGGTCAGCCCAGTCATGAACACCACCGGAATATCCGCGCTGGCCGGTTGTGCCTTGAGCCGGCGGCAGGTTTCAAAGCCGTCCAGCCCGGGCATCACCGCGTCCAGCAGGATCAAATCCGGGCGCCGGCGTTGCACGCGGTTCAGCGCGCTGAGGCCGTCCAGCGCCACCAGCACCATGTAGCCGGCGTCGTCCAGGGCGTCGGAGAGCATGGCCAGGTTGTCCGGGGTGTCGTCGACAATCAGCACCACGCCGGGCTCAGCGCTGTGGGTCAAGGCATTCATCTTCGGCCTCCTTCAGGATTCGGTTGAGTTCTTCCAGGCGAAAGCTTTTCAGCAAGGCCCGGAGCTTATTGATGAACGGTGCGGTACCTGGGCTGTCCAGCACGATGGCGTCGAGCTTTTCATGCAAACCACGCACATAGCCAATGGCGCTCAGTTCGGCGAGCACCGCGAGTTCTTCTGCGCTGGGTAGCGCGCCTTGGGTCGCGACCGGCGCGGCGAGCGGTGTGCGACGGCGCAGCCATTGCAAGTCCAGGTGCAGTTGCAGGCGCCCGAGCAGTTCAGGGGTACGCACCGGCTTGGCCAGGTAGTCGTTGCAGGCACCGGCGATGCTGCGTTCGCGGTCGTCAGTGAAGGCGTTGGCGGAGATGATGATAATCGGCGCGGCAGACAGCGCATTACGCCGGATCATCCGGCTGGTGGCCCAGCCGTCCATGGTCGGCATCGAGAGGTCCATCAGGATCAGGTCCGGCGACAGCAGCGCTACCTGGCGGATCGCCTCCTGGCCGTTGCTGGCCTGGGACACCTCGAAGCCCAGGGGCGTGAGCATGCCGCTGAGCACCTTGCGATGGTCCACGTGGTCATCCACCACCAGGATGCGCCGTCGTTCGCCGTGGTAGCCGATGATGTCGTGCTCCACATGCACCACGGCTTGCGGCACGCGGACCTGGGACAGGAACAGCCGTACCTGGAAGCAGGTGCCCTTGTCCAGCTCGCTGACCACCCGCAATTCGCCGCCCATCAGCGAGGTCAGCATGCGTGTGATGGTCAGGCCCAGACCCACGCCCTTGTCCTGGCGCATCAGGTCGCCGCGTTCGAACGGCTGGAAAATCCGCTCGATCTGTTCGGGGTCAATCCCGATGCCGGTGTCGATGATTTCGAAGTTGGCGGTCTCGCGCATGTAGCTGACCCGCAGGCGCACCTCGCCGCTGTCGGTAAAGTTGATCGCGTTGCCCAGCAGGTTGATCAGGATCTGCCGCACGCGTTTTTCATCGCCGCGCACTACGGCGGGGATCTTGCCCACGCAGTCCAGGCGAAAGCGCAGGCCCTTGTCTTCGGCCTGGGGGGTGAACATCTGCTCCAGGTCGTGGATCAGTTCCGGGAAGGGGATTTCGGTGAGCTCCAGGCGCAGCTTGCCGGCCTCGATCTTCGCCACGTCCAGCAGGCCGTCAATCAGCGACAGCAGGTGCGAGCCGCTGCGCAGGATGGTCGCCAGGGCATCCTGATGCTGCTCGGGCATTGCGCTGTCACGCTGCAGAATCTGGGTGAAGCCGAGGATGCTGTTGAGCGGCGTGCGCAGCTCGTGGGACAGCCCGGTGACGTAGCGACTCTTGGCCGCGTTCGCTGCTTCCGAGGCTTCCTTGGCCTGTTGCAGGGCCTGGTCGGTGAGGCTGTGGGCGGCGATCTCCTGCATCAGCAGCGAGGTTTGCCGGTCGGATTCTTCCTGGGCCACCCGCCGGCTTTCGCGGGTGAGTACTACCCACCAGGCGAGTACGGCGGCCAGCACCGAGAGCGTGAGGAACGCCTTGAAAAACGCCTGGTACAAGGTTTGCGAATGGGGCAATCCCTGGGCCGCCTGCATGTAGATCAGCGCCAGGGCCCCGGCGAGCATCAGTACCAGCGCCAGTAACAAGCCCAGGTAGTGCGCGAGCCGGGTATGCAGGCGCGGTACCAGCGTGGTCGGCAGCAACCAGCGCAACACCCTTTCGAACTGGCTGGCCAGGCGCGCGTGGGGTTTGCAACGGTCGCCGCAACGCGCATCCAGTGAGCAACAGAGCGAGCAGATCGGCGTGCTGTAGGCCGGGCAGAACGCCATGTCGGCGGTCTCGAACGGGTTGCTGCACAGCCCGCAGATCACCAGGCCGGTGCCGGGTTGCGGGTGAATCAATTGCGCCTCGCTGCTGCGCGCAATGTAGTAGCGGCCCTTGGTCAGCCACGCCAATAGCGGCGCCATGATTAACGCGGTGCCCAGCGCGACAAACGGTGGCGCGGCCTGGGCCAGGGCGCCGAACAGGCCGAAGTGGGCGAGGATCGACAGCAGCGAGGCAATCAGCATCGAGCCGACGCCCACCGGGTTGATGTCGTAGAGGTGCGCACGCTTGAATTCGATGTGTTTGGGCGACAGGCCCAGGGGCTTGTTGATTACCAGGTCCGCTACCAGCGTGCCGATCCAGGCAATCGCGATATTCGCGTAGAGCCCCAGCACCTGCTCGATCACATCGAATACGCCGAGCTCCATCAGCATCAGCGCAATGGCGACGTTGAACACCAGCCACACCACGCGGCCGGGGTGGCTGTGGGTCACGCGGGCAAAGAAGTTCGACCAGGCCAGGGAGCCGGCGTAGGCGTTGGTCAGGTTGATCTTCATCTGCGAGATGAACACGAACAGCACCATCGCCCCCAGCGCCCATTCGGGAGAGGAGAACACATAGCCGAACGCGACGAGGTACATCTGGGTTGGCTCGGCGGCGCGCTCCATGGGGATTTCATGTTGCAGGGCGAGGAACGCCAGGAACGCCCCGGCGAACATTTTCAACGCCCCCGGCACGATCCAGCCGGGCCCGGCGCATAACAGCGCGGCCCACCAGCGCTTGCGGTTGGCGCTGGTTTTTTCCGGAAGGAAGCGCAGGTAGTCCACCTGTTCGCCGATCTGCGTGACCAGCGACAGCGCCACGGTGCAGGCGGCGCAGAACGACAGCAGATTGAAGTCGCCACCGTCGCTGCTGCGGCCGACAAAGCTGGTCCAGTCGCTGAAGGCCTCGGGGTTCTTCCACAACACGAAGCCATAGGGCAGCACCAGCAGCACCAGCCACAACGGTTGCGTCCACAATTGCAGGCGGCTGATCAGCGTTACGCCGTAGGCCACCAGCGGGATCACCAGCAGTGAACAGATGACATAGGCGATGGCCAGCGGGATATGGAAATACAACTCCAGGGCCAGGGCCATGATCGCCGCTTCCAGGGCGAAGAACAGGAAGGTGAAGCTGGCGTAGATCAGCGAGGTGATGGTGGAGCCGATGTAACCGAAGCCCGCGCCGCGGGTCAGCAGGTCCATGTCTACGCCATAGCGGGCGGCGTAGTAGCTGATGGGCAGGCCGGTGAGAAAGATCACCAGGCTGATGGCGAGGATCGCCCAGAAGGTGTTGGTAAAGCCGTAGCTCAAAGCCAATACGCCGCCGATGGCCTCCAGCGCCAGGAACGACACCGCGCCCAAGGCGGTGTTGGCGATGCGCAGTTCCGACCATTTGCGGAAGGACTTCGGGGTGTAGCGCAGGGCGTAGTCTTCCATGGTCTCGTCGGCGACCCAGGAGTTGTAGTCGCGGCGGATCTTGACGATGCGCTGGGTGCCGGGGAGGGGGTGCACGGTGGGGAACTCCTGCAAGGATGGGGAGATGGCAGCAATATTCGTGCCCCAGTCCTGCGGGGTGCGCTCTTCGTGGCGAGGGAGCTTGCTCCCGTTGGACTGCGAAGCAGGCCCAGCAAGACCACTTCATTTTTCCAGGCAGAACCGGGTCGCCGGTTTTGGGGCCGCTGCGCAGCCCAACGGGAGCAAGCTCCCTCGCCACAGGGGTTTCCTTTCCCAGGGCGGGCGGGATCCTGCTCGAAAATGGTGCGCAACGGCATACGTCAAATGACGTACGCCGTTACGTCAGGCTGCGTATACCCGCCGTGGCCACCTGCCGCCATGCTGAACCCCTCATTGCAGAGGAGTCGCCCCATGGAATCACGATTGATCCGCTCCAAACCGTTGTTGGCCTTATCACTGCTGGCGGCGAGTCTGTTCAGCCATGGCGTCATGGCCGACAACGAAGGCCTGGCGGTGACGCCTACCGAAGTCACCGTCGGCCAGTTGCACTCGGCCACCGGCACCATGGCGATTTCCGAAACCGGTTCGATCCAGGCCGAACGCCTGGCCATCGAGCAGATCAACGCCTCGGGCGGGATCCTCGGGCGGCAGATCAAGGTGATCCAGGAAGACGGCGCGTCCGACTGGCCGACCTTCGCCGAAAAGGCCAAGAAACTGCTGGTGAACGACAAGGTGGCCGCAGTGTTCGGCTGCTGGACCTCCGCTTCACGTAAAGCCGTATTGCCGATCTTCGAGAAAGAAAACGGCCTGCTCTACTACCCGACCTTCTACGAAGGCCTGGAACAGTCGAAAAACGTGATCTACACCGGCCAGGAAGCGACCCAGCAAATCCTCGCCAGCCTCGACTGGATCGCCAAGACCAAGGGCGCCAAAACCTTCTACCTGGTGGGCTCGGACTACATCTGGCCGCGCACCTCGATGAAGATCGCGCGCAAGCACATTGAAAACGTCCTGCACGGCACCGTGGTCGGCGAAGACTACTACCCGCTGGGCAACACCCAGTTCGGTTCGCTGATCAACAAGGTCAAGCTGAAAAAGCCTGACGTGGTGTTTGCGGCCGTGGTGGGCGGCTCCAACGTGGCCTTCTACAAACAGCTCAACGCAGCGGGCGTGAATGCGTCCAAGCAAACCCTGTTGACCCTGTCGGTGACCGAAGACGAACTGCTGGGCATCGGCGGCGAAAACATGGCTGGCTTCTATGCCTCGATGAAGTACTTCCAGAGCCTCGACAACCCGAACAACAAAGCCTTCGTGGAAGCGTTCAAGGCCAAGTACGGCAAGGACGCAGTGATTGGCGACGTGACCCAGGCGGCCTACCTCGGCCCATGGTTGTGGAAAGCGGCGGTGGAGAAGGCCGGCAGTTTCGACGTGGATAAAGTCGTCGCCGCATCGCCTGGCATCGAGCTGAAAAACGCGCCGGAAGGCTATGTGAAGATCCACGAAAACCATCACCTGTGGAGCAAGTCGCGCATTGGTGAAGTGCAGCCAAACGGGCAGTTCAAGGTGATCTACGAGTCGGATCTGATCGAGCCGAATCCGTTTCCGAAAGGCTATCAATAACCTCGGGTCTGGCGCTGATCTGAATGTGGGAACTGGTTTTGTGTGGGAGCGGGCTTGCTCGCGAAAGCGGTGAATCAGTGAGTGCATCCGGTACTGACACACCGTATTCGCGAGCAAGCCCGCTCCCACACAAGCCAGCTCCCACATAAAGCAGAAGCAGATTGCATTTCAACCTCCCGCTCAGGAGACCATCATCATGGAATGGCTATCGGAATTTGGAGCCATCGCGGCGATGCAGGGGTTCAACGGCTTGTCCGTGTTCTGCGTGCTGTTGCTGATGGCATTGGGACTGGCAATCATCTTCGGCCAGATGGGCGTGATCAACATGGCCCACGGTGAGTTCCTGACCATTGGCGCCTACACCACCTACGTCTGTTCAAGCCTTACCGCGCATTTCGCGCCAAGCTTTCAGCCGTACTACTTTTTCGTTGCCATTGCCCTTTCATTCCTCGTCGCCGGCGCCGTGGGCTGGCTGGTGGAATGGGCGATGATCAGCCGCTTGTACAAGCGGCCCCTGGACACCTTGCTCGCCACCTGGGGTTTGTCCCTGGTGATGCAGCAAACCTTCCGCTCGGTGTTCGGCGCCCGTGAAGTGAGCGCCGAACCGCCGGCCTGGCTGATGGGTTCGGTGAACCTTAGCGACGCCATCGAAATCCCGCGCAACGGCCTGTTTATGATGGGCCTGACCGTGCTGCTGACCGGAGCGATCTTCGTCATGCTCTACCGTTCGCGCTGGGGCTTGCAGGTGCGCGCCACCGTGCAGAACCGCTTGATGAGCCGGGCGGTGGGCATCAACACGCGCAAGGTCGACCGCATGACCTTCGCCCTCGGCTGCGGCGTGGCGGGCGTGGCCGGTGCGGCGTTCACCACCATCGGCTCCACCGGGCCGACCGCCGGTTCGCAGTACATCGTCGACACCTTCCTGGTCGTCGTATTCGGCGGCGCGCAAAGCCTGTTCGGCACCATTGCCTCGGCGTTCGTGATTGCCCAGACCCAATCGCTGTCGGAGTTTTTCCTCAGTGGCTCGATGGCCAAGGTGCTGACGCTGTCGTCGGTGATCCTGATCCTGATGCTGCGCCCGCAAGGGTTGTTCTCCATCAAAGTGCGCAAGTAGAGGCGAACCGATGAAGGCTCTAGACAAACTGCTGGGCGGCCAGCAAAACCTGATCGGCATCGTGCTGTTGGCGCTGTTGATCCTCGTGGTGTTCCCGCTGACCCTGGACGCCTTCCGGCTGAACATGGTCGGCAAGTACCTGACCTACGCGTTCGTCGCGGTGGGCCTGGTGCTGTGCTGGGGCTATGGCGGGATTCTCAGCCTCGGGCAGGGGGTGTTTTTCGGCGTCGGCGGCTACTGCATGGCGATGTTCCTGAAGCTTGAGGCCTCGGACCCGATCAGCACCAAGATCCAGTCCACCCCGGGCATCCCGGACTTCATGGACTGGAACCAGATCACCGAACTGCCGTGGCTGTGGCAGCCGTTCCACAGCTTCACGTTTACCTTGTTCGCGGTGATTGCGGTGCCGGTGCTGCTGGCGTTCATCATTGGCATGGCGCTGTTCAAGCGGCGGGTGGGTGATGTGTATTTCTCCATCGTCACCCAGGCGATTGCGCTGATTCTCACGGTGCTGATCGTCGGCCAGCAAGGCCTTACCGGTGGTGTCAATGGCATTACTGACCTCAAGACCCTGCTGGGCTGGGACCTGCGCGGTGACGGCGCGAAGATGATCCTGTATTTCATCAACGCCGGGCTGTTGTTCGGCTGCATCTTCATTGGCCGTTTCATCCTCGCCTCGAAGCTGGGCCGGCTGTTGATGGCCATGCGCGACAAGGAAGAGCGGGTACGGTTTTCCGGGTATGACGTGGCCAGTTTCAAGATTTTCGTGTTCTGCGTGGCGGCGGCGTTCTCGGCGATTGGCGGGGCGATGTTTGCCTTGCAGGTGGGCTTTATGTCGCCGTCGTTCGTGGGCATCGTGCCGTCCATCGAGATGGTGATCTTTGCCGCGGTGGGCGGGCGCATGTCGTTGCTGGGCGCGGTGTATGGCGCGTTGCTGGTGAACTATGGCAAGACCTACTTTTCCGAATCCTTCCCTGAGCTGTGGCTGTACCTGATGGGCGGGTTGTTTATCGCCGTGGTCATGTACTTCCCCAACGGCCTGGCGGGGTTGTGGGACAGCCATGGTCGCCAGGCCTTGGCCCGGGTGTTGCGGCGCAAGCCGGTGATCAAGTCCGAACCGGCGAAGATCAAGCCCAAGGCTGAAGCCAAGATCCTGGAGACACAGCCATGACCGCCGTTGGTTTTGAAATGAAGAAACCGGTGTTGGCTATCGAAGGCCTCACCGTGTCATTCGATGGCTTCAAGGCTGTCGACAACCTCAACCTGTATATCGACCGCAATGAAGTGCGGGTGGTGATCGGGCCCAACGGCGCCGGCAAAACCACGGTGCTGGATTTGATCTGCGGCAAGACCCGCGCCACCAGTGGCAGCATCCAGTTCGACGGCCAGGAACTGACCAAAATGCGCGAATACAACATCGTGCGCGCCGGGGTAGGGCGCAAGTTCCAGAACCCATCGATCTACGAAAACCTCACGGTGTTTGAAAACCTCGAGATGTCGTATCCGGCCGGGCGCAAGGTGTGGGGCGCGCTGTTTTTCAAGCGTAATGCCCAGGTGATTGCGCGGGTCGAGGAGGTGGCGCGGGAAATCTTCCTCGGCGACTTGTTGCAGCAGCAGGCGGACCTGCTGTCTCACGGGCAAAAGCAGTGGCTGGAGATTGGCATGCTGCTGATGCAAGACCCTGAATTGCTGATGCTCGACGAGCCGGTGGCCGGGATGAGCGTCAACGAGCGGGCGCAAACGGCCGAGTTGCTCAAGCGCATCAGCCAGGGGCGCTCGGTGTTGGTGATCGAGCATGACATGGAGTTCGTCAAGAGCATTGCCCACAAGGTCACGGTGTTGCATCAGGGCAAGGTGCTGGCCGAGGGCAGCATGGAGTCGGTGCAGAGCAATCCGAAAGTCATTGAAGTGTATTTGGGCCACTGAGGAGTCGGGCATGTTCAAGATCGACAAACTGTCGTGTGGGTACGGGCAGAGCCAGATTCTTCACGACCTGGAGCTGGATGTGGCGAAGCGTGAGATCGTCGCGGTGATGGGGCGCAACGGGATGGGCAAGACCACGTTGTTCAAGAGCCTGATGGGTATTTTGCCGCAGTGGCAGGGGCAGGTGAGTGTGGATGGGCATGATGTGTCTGCGCTTGAAACCCATGAGCGGGTGGAGCGGGGGATTGCCTATGTGCCGCAGGGGCGGATGATTTTTCCCAGCATGAGTGTGTTGGAGAATATTCAGACTGGGTTGCCGGCGGCGGCCCGGGGCAGGGTGCCTGAGGATTTGTATGCGCTGTTTCCGGTGCTGTATGACATGCGTTCGCGCAAGGGTGGGAATTTGTCTGGGGGGCAGCAACAGCAGTTGGCGATTGCCCGGGCGTTGGCGACGAATCCCAAGGTGTTGTTGCTCGATGAGCCGACTGAGGGGATTCAGCCTTCGATCATCAAGGACATTGCTCGTACGCTTAAGGAGATTCGCAATTTGCGGGATTTGACGATTGTTGTTTCTGAGCAGGTGTTGTCGTTTACTCTGGAAATTGCTGATCGGTTTTTGGTGATTGAGAAGGGGAGGTTTGTGATTGAGGAAACTCGGGATCGGGTGGATGAGGCGACTATCAGTCGGTATTTGTCGGTTTGATCTGGCTGCGCAATACCTGCGTTCGGCCTCGGGCTTATTGGGGCAGTCAGATCAAAATCAAAAGCAAGAGCACGGCGGCCTTAGAGCCGACCTGAGTGTT
>NZ_JACAPZ010000055.1:0-28735 GCF_013385475.1 Pseudomonas sp. G5001 | reverse complement strand
CTGTAAGAGCGGAACCAATAGCCGCCGTTACCGCAGCAACGGATATGTACTCAAACCTCACGCCCCCCCAAGGCCGAGCTGTTGCCTGACCAACACTTCCCACACACATTGTCGTTTTCAGCAATCCCCCAACCCTCCAATCCCCCCTGTTTACAGGCCCAAAAACCCGGCATGCCTTGTGCAATGACCCAGTTCCCGGACTTTAGGCCTGACCCATCATGCAAGAACCCGCCCCTTACCCGCGACGATCCAGCCCGTTGCTCCTTATCGGCACCGCCACACTCTGCGGCCTGCTCCTGGGCTGTGGCCAAGGCAGCTCCACCGTCACACGCAGTGACCAGCCGGTAAAGGGCGGCACCCTCGTGTACGCCACCGACCGCGAACCCACCTGCCTCGACCCCCACGTGGCCGGCGACATGCCCCAGGTGTTCGTCGCCCAGCAGTACCTCGACTCCCTGGTCTCGATGGACGCCGACGGCCGCATCGGCCCCTGGCTCGCCAAGACCTGGGAAGTCTCCCCCGACGGCCTGACCTACACCTTCCACCTGCGCAACGACGTGCACTTCACCGACGGCACCCCGTTCAACGCCGCGGCGGTCAAGGCCAACCTCGACCACATGGCCAACCCCAAGACCCAATCCAGCACCGCAGGCGGCTACATCCGCCAATACCGCAGCACCGACGTGCTCGACGAATACACCGCAGTGGTGCACCTCGCCACGCCGTACGCGGCCTTTCTTGAAGTTCTCGCCCAAGGCTTCCTCGGCATCGAGTCCCCCACAGCCCTGCTGCGCTCGCGCGATGTGAACTGCGAAAGCCCGGTCGGCAGCGGCCCGTTCAAGGTCGTGCGCTGGGACCGGCAAAGCCAGGTCGAGCTGGTGCGCAACCCCGACTACAACTGGGCGCCACCCACCGCCAAGCACCAGGGCCCGGCCTGGCTCGACCGGATCGTCTGGAAGTTCATCCAGGAACCTTCCGTGCGCTTCGCCTCGTTGCAGGCTGGCGAGGTCGACGTGATCGAGGCATTGCCCCCCGAATCCCACGAGGCCGCTCGACGCAACCCGGACCTGACCCTGGTGATCGCCCAACGCCCCGGCAACCCCACCAACGGCACGCTGAACATTACCCGTGCGCCGTTCGATGACGTGCGAGTGCGCGAAGCCTTCGTACGCAGTTCCGACATCGAGGGCGCGTTGAAGAGCGTGTACTTCAACGAATTCCCCCGCGCCGGCGGGCCGCTGAGCCCAGCCACGCGCTTCTACAGCCCGGAGTTCCAGCACGCCCAGGATTACGACCCGGCCCGGGCTGCGCAGTTACTCGACCAGTCCGGCTGGACCCAGCGCGACAGCGAGGGCTACCGCACCAAGGACGGCAAGCGCCTGCAAGTCCATGTGGTGATGGGCAACCGCACGCCACCGTCGGAATACACCTTGTGGGAACAGGTGCAGGCCACCACCCGGCAGGTCGGCTTCGAGCTGATCGTCGACCAGATGAGTGACGTGCAGGCCACCAAACGCCAGGCCGACTGGGACTACGACATTCGCCTCGGCTACTGGAACACCAACACCGCCGACGTGCTGCGGATCATCTTCGGCAGTGAGTTCATCAGCCCGGCGGGTGTCGGTGGTTACCACCAGAACACCGCAGGCTTCAGTGATCCGGCGTTCGACACGCTGATCCGGCAAGCCCTCACCACCCAGGACAGCGAGCAGCGCCGGGCGCTGTATTACCAGGCGCAGAAAATCGCTTCCAGCCAGTACCTGCAATTGACCACCTACCCGCAAAGCACGCGGCTGGGTATCTACAAGACCACCCAGGGCGTGCGGCTGGAGCCGTCGCTGGCGGTGACTTATCTCTATGACGCATGGGTGAACAAATGAGCGACACATCACTTGCCAACCCACGGCGCGAGCGCCTGGCCCGGCTCGGCAAACGTGCGCTGTGGCGCCTTGCCGGCGGCGTGCTGGTGCTCTGGGCGGTGGCCACGCTGACGTTCTTTGCCTTGCGCCTGATGCCCGGCGATCCGGTGCAGGCGATCCTTGGCGGCCCGAGCGGCAACCCCACCCCCGAGACCATCGCCGAAGCCACCCGCGAGTACGGCCTCGACAAACCATTGGCGGTGCAATACGCGTTGTACCTCGGGCGACTGGTGCAGGGTGACCTGGGGGTTTCCTATTCCCAGCACCTGCCGGTGACCCGAGTGCTCGCCGAGCAATCCTGGCCGACCCTGGAGCTGACCCTGACCTCGCTCGCCCTGGCCTGGATTCTGGTGCTGGCGCTGACGGTGCTGACCGCCGGGCGCCGCCGCTGGGTGGCCAGCCTGGCCTCGTTGGCCGAAACCCTGGCCGCCGCGCTGCCGCACTTCTGGCTGGGGATTCTGCTGCTGGCGGTGTTTGCGTTCGGCCTGCGGCTGTTCCCGCCGGCAGGCAGTGATGGCTGGCGCACCCTGGTGTTGCCGTCGTTCGCCCTGGCGATTCCGCTGGCCGGGTTTATCGCCCAGGTCACCCGCGAATCCCTGGATTTGACCCTTGACCAACCCTTCATCCTGACCGCCCGCACCCGTGGCCTGAGTGACTTCAACGTGCGCTTCAAACACGCGTTGCGCCACGCCGTGTTGCCGGGCATCTCGCTGTCGGGCTGGGCCATCGGCGCGCTGATCAGCGGCGCCGTGGTGATCGAAGTGATTTTTTCCCGCAAGGGCCTCGGCCGCCAGTTGTACCAAGCGGTGCAGGCCCAGGACCTGCCGCTGACCATCGGCATCAGCCTGGTGGTCGCCGCCGGTTACGTGCTCGCCAATATCCTGGTCGACCTGTTGTACCTATGGGTCGACCCTCGCCAACAGGAACTTCCAGCATGAGTGGCCTGACCCTGGAAACACCGCTGCCCGCACTGCGGATTCAGCGCACCACTCGCACGCTGCGCCTCGGCCCGCTGTTGGCGATTACCTTTCTGTTGCTGGTGATCGTCGCGGCGCTGGTGCCGCAGTTGTTCGCCTACAGCGACCCGCTGGCCATCGTGCCCCGCGATGCGTTTCATTCGCCGAGCCTGAGCCACTGGTTCGGCACCGATCAGTCGGGGCGGGATATTTTTTCGCGGGTGATCCATGGCACCCGCCAGTCGTTGTTCATCGGCCTGGCAGCCACGGCGATTGCGATGACCATCGCCATTGTGCTTGGCCTGTTGGGCGGGCTGGGCGGCGCGCGGGTGGACCGCGGCGTGGGCTGGTTGCTGGAAGTGCTGTTTGCGTTTCCGAGCCTGATCCTGGCGCTGTTGTTCGTGGCTATTTTCGGCAGCGGCATCGGCCCGCTGATCGTCGCCACCGGGCTGGGCAGTGCACCGGGTTATGCGCGGATGGTCCGTGGCCAGGTGCTGGCGGTGCGCAACGCGGGCTATATCGAAGCCGCCCGGGCCCTCGGGCATCCGCCGCTGCGCATCATCCTGCGCCAGTTGCTGCCGAACGCCATGCGCCCGCTGATCGTGACCCTGACCATGGGCGTGGGCCAGGCGATTGTCTGGGCCTCGGCCCTGAGTTTTCTCGGCCTGGGCGCCCGTCCGCCGGCACCGGAGTGGGGGACCATGTTGTCCATGGGCCGCGACTTCATCGCCAACGCCTGGTGGCTGACGTTCTTCCCCGGGCTGTTCATCGTATTGACCACGCTGTCGACCACGGTCACTGGCCGTTACCTGCAACAACGCCTGGAGGGCCGTCTTTCATGAGCGACCAGAAACGCTTGATCGTTGAAGGGCTGTCCATCGAGTTTGCCGGGCAGTCGGTGGTGCGCAATCTGTCTTTCACCCTGGAGCCTGGCAAGACCCTGGCGCTGGTGGGCGAATCCGGCTCCGGTAAAAGCGTCACCGCCCGCAGCCTGATCGGCCTGGCGGGTGCGGGCGCGAAGGTTACGGCGCGCACCTTGAGCTATGACGGTGTGGATTTGCTCAGCCTGTCGGAACGCGGCTGGCGTCGTTTGCGTGGCAATGGCATCGGCTTCGTGTTGCAGGATGCACTGGTGTCCCTCGACCCGTTGCGGCCGGTGGGCAAGGAAATTCTCGAAGTGCTGGAGACCCATCGCTGGGGCGACCGTCGCAGCCGTGGCGAACGCGTCATTGAACTGCTGGACCTGGTGGGCGTACCCGAGCCGCAACTGCGTGCCCGCCAGCGCCCCGATCAACTCTCCGGCGGCCTGCGCCAGCGTGCGCTGATTGCCAGCGCACTCGCATTGAACCCCGGCCTGGTGATCGCCGATGAACCGACCACGGCGCTGGATGCCACGGTGCAGGCGCAGATCCTGCAGGTGTTGCAGCAGATCAAGGCCCGTGGCGATTCGCTGCTGATCATCAGCCATGACCTGGCAGTGGTCGCGCAATTGGCCGATGAAGTGCTGGTGCTGCGCCACGGCGAAGTGGTGGAGCAGGGCCCGATGGATCAGGTGCTGCTCAACCCGCGCCACGCCTACACCCGCTCGCTGCTGGATGCGGTGCCCGCCGAACATGCCCGTGGCACACGCCTGTCGCCGGAGCGCAGCAACGCTGTGGCGCAACCACGGCCGGGCGCGGATTCGCCGGTGTTGCTCAAGGCCTCCGGGCTGGGCAAGCGGTATGTCGGCCCCGATCAACAGTCGCGCCAGGTGGTGGACGACGTCAGCTTCGAGCTGCGCGCCGGCCGCACCCTGGGCATCGTCGGTGAATCCGGCTCCGGCAAAACCACCGTGGCACGCATCGCCCTCGGCTTGCTGCAACCGGATGCCGGTGAGGTGCGTTTTCTCGACCAGCCATGGGCCGCGGCAGGTACCGAGCGGGTCGAGGAAAAGACCCGCCGTGTGCATCGCCGGGATATCAGCGTGATTTATCAGGACCCGCTGAGTTCGTTCGACCCGCGCTGGACGGTGGGGCAGATCCTCAGTGATGCGCTGGACGTTGCCGGTATCGACGCCGAGCAACAGGCGGCCCGCGTGACACAGTTGCTCGACCAGGTACGCCTGGCGCCGCAATTGGCCGAGCGCCGACCGTTGCAACTGTCGGGCGGGCAGCGCCAGCGCGTGGCGATTGCCCGGGCGATTGCCAGCAACCCCAAAGTGATTATCTGCGACGAGCCGGTGTCGGCGCTGGACGTGTCGGTGCAGGCCCAGGTCCTGGATCTGCTGGCCGACCTGCAAGCCTCGCTGGGCCTGGCCTACCTGTTTATCTCCCACGACCTGGGGGTGATTCGCCACGTCAGCGACGAGGTGTTGGTGATGCGCCATGGCCAGGTGGTGGAAAGCGCCAGCGTCGAGACGTTGTTTGAATCGCCCCAGCACGAATACACCCGGCGCCTGCTGGGCGCGGTGCCACGCCTGCCCGGCAGCGGCACGCAGTTGGTGGTGCCGGCCCTGGAGCCGGAAAACCCCGGCTGGCTGTTTGATGAATCGCGCCTGTGGAAAATCGCCATCTAGACCTGAATCAAGGAAGTGCCATGAGCAAGTTGTCTGCTGTACCCACGCCACCGGTTGTAACGGTGGCCGAACTGAACGCCCGTGCCGACCGCATCCTGCCGCAGATTGCCGCCGGCGCTGCGCAACGTGAGCGTGACCGCCAACTGCCGTATGAGGCCGTGGCGCAGATCGCCCAGGCCGGGTTGTTTACCGTGCGGATTCCCAAGCGGTTTGGCGGCGCCGGTGGTTCGGTCAAGGACGTGATTGCCTTGCTGATTCGCATCGCCTCGGCCGACTCCAACGTGGCCCAGGCGCTGCGCCCCGGTTTCGGGTTTGTCGAAGGCCTGCTGGCGTCCCGCGCCGAGGGGGCGGAGGAGGAGCGCGAGCGTTGGTTCGGGCGCTACCTGCAAGGCGCCGTGATCGGCAATGCCGGCTGGGAAGTCGGCGGTGCCAACGGTTCGATCAGTGCGCGCATCGTGCGTGACGGCGAGCACTTTCGCGCTTGCGGCAGCAAGTACTACAGCACCGGTTCGTTGTATGCCGATTGGGTCAGCGCCGTCGCCCTGGACGAGAATGACCAGCCCGTTTCGTTCATCCTGCCGCGTGACCGCCAGGGCCTGGAGTTGCTGGATGATTTCGACGCCATGGGCCAGCGCCTGACCGCCAGTGGCACCACCCATCTGCATGATGTGCAGGTGTTGGCCAGCGAGATCCGCACCCGCACCGTCGAGGAAGGCAAGCGCACGATTGTCACGCCGTTCCTGCAAGTGTTCCTCGCGGCGGTGCAGGCCGGTATTGCGCGCAATGCGCTGAATGATGCGGTGACCTTCGCCAAGGAGCATGCGCGGCCGATCAAGCACAGCAGCGCCACGCGCTCGGTGGATGACCCGTACGTGGAACTGAGCGTGGGCGACGTTTCGGCCCGGGCCTTTACCGCCGAAGCGGTGGTGTTGCACGCGGCGGACTCCATTGACCGCGCCTGGGCTGTGGATCTTGATGCGGTGGCCGTCGACCAGGCGGCAGTGGACGTGGCCCAGGCGCAATACATCGCGGCCGAGTCGGCGCTCAAGGCCGCCGAGCTGGTGTTCGACGTGGGTGGCGCTTCCACCACCGGCCGCGCGCATAACCTGGACCGGCACTGGCGCAACGCGCGCACCGTGGCCAACCACAATCCCCGGCACTGGAAAGCCGCAGCCGTGGGCGCCTGGCAACTCAAGGGCACGCCGCCTCCGACATCGGGGCTGTTTTGAACAAAGCCCTCGACCTTTCACACCCCTTGGGCGAGGTGGGCACCGGGCATGCGCGCCGGGTGCCGATGATCATCGGCTGTGCGCTGTTCATGGAACTGATCGACGCCACGGCAGTGCTCACCGCGCTGCCGCAGATGGCCCAGGATTTCGGTGAGCCCAGCGTGCGCATGAACCTGGTGGTGTCGCTGTACCTGCTGGCGGTGGCACTGTTCGTGCCGGTCAGCGGCTGGGCGGCCGACCGGTTCGGGCCGCGTCGGGTGTTTATCAGCGCCATCGTGCTCTTCACCCTCGCGTCGGTGGCCTGTGCCTGCTCGGGCTCGTTGTTGCAACTGTCCCTGGCGCGTTTGGCCCAGGGGGCTGCGGGGGCAATGATGGTGCCGGTGGGGCAGGTGATCCTGCTGCGCTGGTCGGCGCGGGAAAACCTGCTGCGTGCCATGTCGTACCTGACGGTGGCGGCGCTGGTTGGGCCGCTGCTGGGCCCACCGTTGGGCGGGCTGTTGGTGACGGTGCTGTCGTGGCACTGGATCTTCCTGATCAACCTGCCGATCGGCGTGCTTGGGGTGATCCTGGTGCTGCGCTATATCCCGGACTATTCCGGGACGCCCGGCCAGCCATTGGACGTTCCCGGCCTGTTGCTCAGCGGTGTGGCATTGGGCGGGCTGGTGTTCGGTTTCGAGGTGCTGGGCCACGGCCTGTTGCCGCGCCAGTGGGCGTTGCTGCTGATTGGCGGCGGGCTGTTGAGTGCCTGGCTGTATGTCCTGCATGCACGGCGGACGGCGTACCCGTTGATCGATTTTTCATTGTTGAAAATCCCGACCTTCGCGGTGAGCTTCTGGGGCGGCAACCTGATGCGCATCGGTAGCGCGTCACAGCCGTTTTTGCTGGTGTTGCTGTTCCAGCTGTGTTTCGGGCTTAACCCGTTGCAGGCGGGGCTGCTGAGCGTGGCCGGTGGCGTGGGTGCGTTGCTGATGAAAATGCTGGCAGTGCGGATTGTCAGCCGCTTCGGTTTCCGGCGCACCTTGATCGGCAATGCGGTGCTCACCGGTGCAACCATCCTGGCGTGCAGCCTGTTCGAGGTATCAACGCCTTACTGGATTGTAATACTGGTGTTATTTGGCAGCGGGATCATTCGCTCGCTGCAATTCAGCACCCTGGGGGCGTTGACCTATGCCGACGTGCCACCGGAGCAATCCAGCCGCGCCAGCAGCCTGTCGGCGATGACCATTCAGTTGACGTTGAGTTTATCGGTGGGCATCGCGGCGGGGCTGCTCGGTTTGATCATGGCCGTGCGCGGGCATGCCACGGTCGAGCAGAGTGATATCGCCTGGATCATGGCGGGTGCCGGATTGCTGTGTGCCTTGTCGGGGCTGGTTTATCGCAGGCTGTCGCCCCAGGCGGGCTCGGCGATTTATGCAAAACGCGCAGAGGGAATGTGATGATTCGGGCAGCACGTATCGAGGACGCAGGTGACATTGCCTGGGTGCATATTCGCAGTTGGCAGCAGGCTTATCGTGAACTGATGCCGGCGGATTACCTGGCTTCGCTGGAGGCGACACAGCCCAGGCGCGAAGCCTTTTGGCGCCAGTCGATTGAGCAGGGAAACGAAACCGTGTTTGTCGCGGAGGTCGGGGGGCGTGTGGTGGGCTGGATTGCAGTGAGCCCGAGTCGTGATGAGGATGCCGACCCGGGAAAAACCGGTGAAGTGCAGGCGGTGTATGTAATTGCCGAGCACTGGGGGACCGGAGTGGGCAGGGCGCTGTGGCTCAGGGGGCTGGAGCATCTCGCCAGCCTGGGGCTGGAGACGGCGACGTTGTGGGTGCTGGCTGAAAACCGGCGGGCAGTGCGCTTTTACCAAAACGCAGGATGGATAGCGCAGCCCGAATCAAGCCGCACCCTTGCTCGGGGCGGTCGTGAATTGGAGGAAATCCGCTACCAATCCCAAAAGTGACGCTGAACCTGTGGCGAGGGAGCTTGCTCCCGCTGGGCTGCGCAGCGACCCCAAAATCCTGGGAGCGCTTCGCACTCCAGCGGGAGCAAGCTCCCTCGCCACAGGGGAATGCCGCTCTGGACGCTCTGCGTTCGCTCATAAAATCGTGACGCAGAGCGTCACCGGATGCATTCCCACGCAGAGCGTGGGAACGATCACACTCACCATTTTTGCCTGAAAGCTGCGCGGCCACAGGCGTCATTCAGGAATGTCATTGGCCATGAGTTCGTCTTTTTCATTGTTTCGCACCTGGAATGTCCAGCACTTGCCATCGACGCCGGCGGCGTTTGTGCGGCATTTCATCGGACATTTCAAAGGTTGGTACCTGGCTATCCTGCTGCTGCAGATCGCCGCGGTGGTGTGTTCGATTCTGACGCCCTGGGGGCTGGGGCAGATCACCCGCACCGTGAGCAACGGGCTGGAAGCGGAGCGTGCCTTTGAAGTGCTGCAATGGCCACTGACACTGCTAAGCGCGCTACTGGTGTGCCAAGTACTGTTTACCCGTGCATCGGCAGGCTGCCATATCCACGTCTTGCCGTTGCAGCGGCGCACGGTGACGCATGTGGTGTTCGCCTATCTGCAGCAGCACTCCCATCGTTTCATCAGCAATGAGTTCGCCGGGGCACTGGCGCATCGGGTGGCGGAAATTACCCTGGGCGTGAATCAGACCCTGAGCATCTTGTTGTTCGACCTGATCCCGCTGCTGGTGACGCTGAGCCTGGCCACGGCCTTGCTATGGACCGCATCGCCGTTGTTGGCGTTGTTCATGGCGGGTTGGTCGGTGGCGTTTATCGCTATCTGCTACGTCCTCGCACGCCGCAGTCATCCTCTGGCGCAACAGTATTCGGCAGCGCGCAGCACCAGCACCGGCAAAGTGGTGGATGCGGTCTCCAACCTGGCCAATATCCGCCTGTTTGCGCGCCATGCGTTCGAGCACAGTTACCTCGGCACTTTCCTCGACAAGGAGGTGGCGGCTGCCTACCGATCCTTGGGGTATATGGAGAAAATTCGCTGGTTCCAGGCTTCCTGTGGCGTAGTGCTTAAGCTCGGCTTGTTATTGCTGGCGCTCTACCTGTGGCGCAGCCACCGTATCGACATTGCTGCGTTTGTCATGTCCACCAGCCTTTCGTTGTTGATCATCAGCGATGTGGAAAACTTGTCGCGACGCTTTCTCGAATTCTTCGAAGCCACCGGCAATATCGCCAACGGTGTGCGCACCCTGATCCGCCCCCATGAAGTCATCGACCAACCCGGCGCCAAGGCGCTGATGGTCAAGCGCGGCGATATCGAGTTTCGCGATGTCGGCTTCAGCTATGGCGGTGACCGTTCGATTTTCGAACACCTGAATATCGTCATCCCCGCCGGCCAGAAAGTCGGCCTGGTGGGTGCTTCGGGCTCCGGCAAGTCGACCCTGCTGAGCTTGCTCCTGCGTCTCTACGACGTGCAGCAAGGCCAGGTGCTGGTGGACGGCAAGGACGTGCGCGAGGTGACCCAGCATTCGCTGCACCAGCAGATCGGCCTGATTCCCCAGGAGCCCGGCCTGTTCCACCGCAGCATTCGCGAAAACATCCATTACGGCCGCCTGGATGCCTCGATGGACGAGGTCGCCGAGGCGATCCACCGCGCCGGCGCCAGTGAATTTATCGACAGCATGGAACACGGCTACGAATCGCTGGTGGGCGAGCGTGGGGTCAAATTGTCCGGCGGCCAGCGCCAGCGCATTGCGATTGCCCGGGTGTTGCTGAAAAATGCGCCGATCCTGGTGATGGACGAAGCCACTTCCAGCCTGGACTCGATCACCGAGCGCTTTATCCAGGACAAGCTCGACGAAATCATGGAAGACAAGACCGTGCTGGTGGTCGCGCATCGGCTGTCCACCGTGGCCCACCTGGACCGGATCCTGGTGTTCGACAATGGCCGGGTGATCGAGGACGGCAGCCACGAACAGTTGCTGCGCCAGGGCGGGCAATATGCGCGGTTGTGGAGTCGCCAGTTCAGCGATGCGCTGGATGAAGCGGTGGTGTGACCAAGCGGCGTACCGGGTACGCCGCGCAGTCAGGTTCAGATCGAGAGGTGCAGCACCCTGTCATCCTTGGCACCGGCCAGCGGGCGGCGCTTGTTGACCTTCAGCTCACCGAGGTTGATCAGCAAGGTGCGGGTCACGTTGCGGCTCAGCCCCAGCAACTCGGCGGTGTGCACCTGGTTGTGCTGGCACAGCCGGTAGGCGGCGGTGAGCAGGCTGCGTTCCACCTGTTCGTGGAGGTTTTCTATCTGCTCCTCGAACAGCCTCTGGAAGGCCTGGTCGAGCAGGTCATGGGCGGTGGTGCTGTCTTCCTGGCGTTCGATACGCAGGTTGGACATGCGCAGGTCATCGGCCTGGATCACGCCGTCGCGGCAGATCAGCAGGGTGTGGTGGATGACGTTTTCCAGCTCGCGGATATTCCCCGGCCAACTGTAGGTGGCCAGGCGTTGCTCGGCTTCCTTGCTCAAGATGATCTCGCCATAGCCGAGGCGGCGGGTGTAGGTGTCGATGAAGTACTGCACCAGCGGCAGGATATCGCCGGGGCGATCCCGCAGCGGGCTGAGTTCCAGGTTGACCACGTTCAGGCGGTAGAACAGGTCCTCGCGGAAATGCCCGGCGTTGATGGCTTTTTCCAGCTGCACGTTGGTCGCCGCCAGTACCCGCACATTGATCGGAATGCTTTTGCGCGAACCCAGGCGCACTACTTCACGCTCCTGCAATACCCGCAGCAGCTTGACCTGGATCGACATGGGCAGGTCGCCGATTTCATCGAGGAACAGCGTGCCGCCGTTGGCTTCTTCAAACCAGCCGGCCTTGGCACCGAGGGCACCGGTGAACGCGCCTTTCTCGTGGCCGAACAGCTCGGCTTCCACCAGTGATTCGGAGAACGCACCGCAATTCACCGCCACGAATGGCTGCTCCTTGCGGCCACTGAGGTTGTGGATATGCCGTGCGACCAACTCTTTGCCGGTGCCGGTTTCACCGATGATCAGCACGCTGGCTTCGCTCGGCGCGACTTGTTGCACATGCTTGAGCAAGGCCTTGGACCTGGGGTCTTCAAACACCTGCGCGGTGGCGCGGATGGAGGTGGCAAGGGCGGGCGAGGGCGGTAGGGTCAGCAGTTGCATGGTTATCCCTTTGAATAAAAGATCAGGAATAAAACGTCGGGATGGGCGCGGTACCGTTCAGTGCCCACTCGCCCAGTTCATGAAGTTTGTAGTCCAGCGGGTCATGCAGGCTCTGGGTGCGCAAGTTGCGCCAGTGCCTGTCGAGGGCCACCGAGGCGTTGGTCGCCCGTGCGCCGGTGACCTCGAAGACCTTGCTACACAACTCCAGGCCATTGCGGCTGGCAGCGACTTTGGCGGTGGCGATGGCAATCGCCGTTTCGCCGCGTTCCTCGCTGGTCAGGGCCGAGCCCTTGGCCCATGCCGCGTCCAGCACCTGGCCTGCGCGCTCCACCAGCAGGCGGGTGCTTTGCAGCGCCACCCAGAAATCGCCGTAGTGGCTGAGGATGTAAGGGTCCTGGGTGCTGTGGCTGGCGCTGGAACGGAACCACGGGCGGGCTTCTTCCAGGGTGTATTGGCGCGCTTCTTCGAACGCGCCTTCGGCGATGCCTAGGAAGATATTCGCGAAGTGCAGTTGCGCAATCAGCGGGCGCAGGCAGGCGAACGGAGTACTCAGGGGGCCCGGGTCCAGCAACAGGTCGGACTCTTCCACGCGCACGCGCTTGAAGGTCACGCTGCCGCTGTCGGTCTGGCGCTGGCCCATGTTATTCCAGTCGTTGTGCAGGATGATCCCGCTGCGGGCGCTGGGAATCGCCGCGATCAGCAACTTGCCGCCGGCGCTTTCATCGATGGCCGAGGCGATCAGCATTTCCGAGTCGTTGGCCCCGGAGCAGAAGTTCTTCTGTCCCGAGAATTCCCGCCAGCCCGTGTGGCGCTTGACCACCGTGCGGGTGTCCAGGGGGTTCAGGGTGTTGCCCCAGAACCAGTTGTTGCTGGCCGTCAGGCTGAACCAGGTTTGCCATTGTGCGGGCGTGGCGAATAACCGGACGGTGGCGAGCATCAGGTGATGAAAGCCGAACACGTGGGCGATGGAGCTGTCGACCCGGGCGAATTCGCGCACCACCTCGAAGGTTTCCGACCAGTTGGCGTCCAGCCCGCCGAATTGCCCGGGGATGCTCAGGGACAACAGGCCGCTGCTGCGCAGTTTGTCGCGTTCGGCCTTGGGCGTACCGCCGCTGGCGTCGCGGTCGACGGCGGTGCGCGCGAACTCGGTCGCCAGGTCACGGGCAATCTCCAGTGGCGTCCTGCGGGTGCAGAGTAAGTTGACCGTCACGCGTGAATACCTCGTTGCTTAAGTCGGGAATGCTCGAGCTGATTTGTTTCAACAGGCAATGGATAGAGCAAGACCCATACCAAGTAACAATAAGCCGATAACTTGCGACTTCTTACGGGGATGCAGGCGCGGACAGTGTCGAATACGCAACTTTTGTTGGAGGGCTGTTGGAATTTGCACAGTTGCGTCCTGTGCCCGCAGGGCGGGGCTTTCGTTATGCTTTTATTGCTTGAACATATAAGTGTTTGTGGGTGATTTTTGTATTGTCCGGAATCGAACATTTCACCAGCAAAGTGTTGCACTTGTGGCGATTAATAAGGGTGGTCGGCCAGTGTTTATTGAGGCTTGGACGTGGCATGAACCCTGCAAAGTTGGAAACAGAGCGCGACTATACGAATAGATGCTCCAACTAATTCGAGACCCCAGGAGTATTTAATTCATGCGACAACTGTTTGAACCTCGCGCTCGTCGTTTTGAGTCACTGGCCACCGCGTCCAGCCTTGGCGTGCTGTTGATGTTGATACACGGCGCGGCCTTTGCTGCCCAGGCGGACCCGACCCTGGCCACGGTAGTGGTCACCGGTGCCGAAGCCACCGAAGCGCAAAAGGCCGAGAAGCAACTGTCCAAGGTGCCCGGCAAAACCGCAGTGATCGACAACCGCAAGATCGAACAGGGCCGCGCGGCGAACGCCGAGGACGTGCTGGCGTTGCAGCCGGGCGTATTCGCCCAGGCCACCAGCGGCTCGGGCGCGAACAAGATTTCGATCCGCGGTTCGGGCCTCAATACCTTCTATCAAGGCTATGTGCTGGGGATCAAATTCCTTTATGACGGCCTGCCGTTGACCGGCCCGGGCGGCACCCAGGAAGACATGCTGGACATGGCTTCCGTGGACCACACCGAGGTGCTCTACGGCGCCAACGCCTTCCGTTATTCGGCCTTGTCCCTGGGCGGCGCGATCAACTTCGTGAGCAAGACCGGCCGCACCGATCCGGGCAACTACGCGCGTTTCGAAGCCGGCAGCTTCGGCTATCGCAAGGAGCAACTGAGCACCGGCGGCGTGGACGGCGACAATGACTATTACGTCAGCATCCAGCACAACGAGCGTGACGGTTACCAGGACAACACACCGAACAAGGGGCAGGGGATCGTTGCCAACTTCGGCCACGTGTTCAGCCCGCAACTGGAGACGCGCTTCTACATTCGCTACAAGGAAGAAACCCTCAGCCAGGGCAACACCCTGACCAAATACCAGCTCAAGCATGACCCCACGAGCAACCTCGTGCCCATCGGGCGCAAGAAGGACGGCTCGACCCTGCTGGGCAGCACCACCACCTACACCTTCGACGACAATGCCAAGCTCGAAGTCGGCCTGGGCTACAACGATTACCCGCTGGACAACGGCTGGCGCTATTCGCCAACACCACAGGAATGGCGCTCCCAGGACGTCAACCTGACCTTGCGCTACCTGCGCACCGCCGACACCTTCTTCGGCCTGCGCAGCGACAGCAGCGTGACCTTCAGCAATACGCTGGCGTACCTGGCCGATGTGAAATCCCACAGCAAGGCCACCGGCATCACCCAGCAGAAGACCAACTACACCGGCTCGCGGGACACGGTGTTTTCCCTCGGCAACGAACTGCAACTGAATGACCGCACGTGGCTGTCCACCGGGTTGTCATTGATTGATATCAAGCGCAAGGCGCAGATCGAATACAGCACCGCCACCAATACCAGCGCGTTCCCCAGTGGCGTTGAATACGACGAGACCGACGTCGCCCCGCGCATTGGCCTGCGCTATCAGTTGACTCCGGAATTCGAAGTGTTCGGCAACGTCAGCCGCTCGGTGGATCCACCGGTCACCTGGCAGCTGGGCAGCACCGGCACGCCGTACATCCGTGATGTGCGGCCGCAAAAAGCCAACACCGTGGAGTTCGGTATTCGCGGCGGCCACGGTATTTTTGACGGCAGCCTGACGGTCTACCGCTCGTGGGTGCAGAAAGAACTGCTGTCGGTAGTGGTACGCCAGGCGACGGCCACCCAGGACCAATTGGTGGCCACCTCCAACGGCAGCGCGACCATTCACCAGGGCATCGAAGCCGGCTTGAATGCGCAACTGTGGGACGGCGGCAATGGCGACACCGTGACCCTGCGCCAGGCCTACACCTTCAACGACTTCCACTACCGCAACGATGCGGTGTTCGGCGACAACCAGCTGCCGGGCCTGCCGCGCCAGGTCTACCAGGCCGAGCTGGAATATCGCCAAGGCAGCGGTTTCTACGCGCAGCTCAACGCCCGGGCGGCGTCCAGCTATTACGTCGACTTTGCCAACTCCCTGAGTGCGCCGTCCTATACGTTGTGGGGGGCCAAGGTGGGCTACGAGGCCCCGAGCAAGAAGTGGGAAGTGTTTGTCGATGCACGCAACCTGACCAACAAGCGCTATGCCACGGCCACCAACACCGCGTACGACGCCAAGGGCCAGGACTCGGCCAACTTCTATGTGGGGGATGCGTTCAACGTGACCACGGGGGTGGCGTTTCACTTCTGACCGTGACAGATCGTTCCCACGCTCCGCGTGGGAATGCCGCCTTGGACGCTCTGCGTCCGGCCGTCGATGCGAGAGGTGATGGTGATGCAGATCGTCACGGTATGCATTCCCACGCGGAGCGTGGGAACGATCATTTCGAGGAACCTAGTTCTGCGGCCGCTGTTTGGTCGAGTCCAGCTCGGCCTTTTTGCCGGTGCTGATCTCGGTGATCTGCGCCGACTTGGCAATCGCGAAATCAAAGGTGTCCTGCATCTTGGCGATGGCATCGGTCGCCGTGCCGTTGAGCCCACCGTTGGCTGCCCAGTCGAAGTTCCACACCCCGGAAAAGTTATCGGCACCGGCCACATCATGGGTTTCGATCGCGGTGAACACGTCGGGATGGCGCTCCATGTACTGGGCCGCAGCGCTCACATCGGCCGGCACCTTGCCCGAGGCGTTGCTGGCCAGTTGTGAAAGCTCTTGCTTGGTGATGGCCGACTTGCCCGTTTGGCGCATGTAATCGGCGATGACCTTGCTCGACTTGGAAATATTCAACTTGTCGTCGAATACCGACGTCGAGGCTTTTTGAGTGGTCGGTCCGCCACCGGCGGGTGTTACGGTAGTAGACATCGGCGCTGCTCCCTCAATGAATTGGATGACATCGAAGCCGACGTTAGCATGGGCAATTGGCCATTTATCATCGGCTTCACAACAATTCGCAGCGGCCGGAAAATTTCACAGCGTTTCACCTGCATCCAACTTGGCCAGCAGACTCTGGCCCCGTTGCCACAGCGCGTCCTGTTTGGATTCAGGCATGCGGTCGAGATTTTTATAGAGCATGGCCATGCGCTGATTGCCCCGCAGCAGGTCGCCGTGGCGCATCAGGAAGTGCCAATAAAGCGCATTGAACGGGCAGGCATTGTCAGCGGTACTTTCCGTGACTTTGTACGCACAGCCTCGGCAGTAGTCCGACATGCGCTTTATATATTGGCCGCTCGCGCAATAAGGCTTGGAACCCAGGTAACCGCCATCGGCATGCATCACCATGCCCAGGGTGTTGGGCAGCTCGACCCAGTCGAACGCGTCCATGTAGATCGCCAGGTACCACTCGCATATCTGGCTGGGCACGATGCCGGCCAGCAGGGCGAAATTGCCGGTGACCATCAGCCGCTGGATGTGATGGGCATAGGCATGTTTCAGGCTTTGGCCGATCGCCTGGCGCATGCAGTTCATTTGCGTCTCGCCCGTCCAGTAGAACTCCGGCAGCGGGCGGCTGTTGCCGAATGCATTGCCAGCGGCATAGTCGGGCATCTTCAGCCAGTACACGCCGCGTACGTACTCCCGCCAGCCAATCAGTTGGCGGATAAACCCTTCGCCAGCGTTCAGCCCGATGCTGCCCGACCAATAGGCCGCCTCCACATCGCTGCACAGCTGGCGCAGGTCCAGCAGGCCGATGTTCAGCGCTGCGCTGATACGGGCGTGAAACAGGAACGGCTCGTCGCTGGCCATGGCGTCCTGGTAGTCGCCGAAACCCGCCAGGCCATAGTCCAGAAAGTAGTTCCAGAGGGCCTGCGCGTCGGCGTGGGTCACGGGGTAATCGAAGGTGTCGAGGGAACCGTAGTGGCTGCTGAAGTGTTTACCTACCAGCGCCAGCACGTCCTGGGTGATCGAGTCCGAACTGAAGCGCGCCGGGTAGGGCGCCTTGGTGCCCTTGGGCAAGGCCTTGCGGTTGTCCGCATCAAAGTTCCAGGCACCGCCCACTGGCGTACCGTCACCGTTGAGCAAGAGCCCGCTCTTGCGGCGCATCTCCCGGTAGAAGTACTCCATGCGCAGCTGTTTTTTACCGCTGGCCCAAGCGGCGAACGCGTCACGGCCGCACAGGAATCGGTGGTCGGCATGCCACTGGATCGGCAAACCGCAGTCCTTCAGGGACTGCTCCAGACGCCAGTCACCGCATTCGGTCAGGTGTATTTCCCGGGGTTGCATCAGCGATTGCCAGCGCCTTAACTCGCCGGGCACCGAGCCGGTGTTTTGCGGATCGTCCAGGGGCACGTACTGCACCCGCAAGCCACGCTGCTGCAACGCCTGGGCAAAATGGCGCATGGCGCTGAAGACCAGGACGATTTTTTGCGGATGGTGGGGCACATGGCTGGCTTCCTCCATGACCTCGACCATCAAGACCGCATCGCGCTGGCTGTCCAGCCCATCCAATGAGGCCAGGTCAAACGACAACTGATCGCCCAGCACCAGGCACAGGTTTCGAACTGCCTTGGTCACCACGGCGCTTCCAGGGAAAATGGCGTTCGCAGTGGCTCGATAGCGCCTTCTCGCCGGCCGCACATTTCGTCATGCACGCACTGATGCACCAGGGTGCAGGGAAACGCAGGGACTGCCTGCAACACGTCACGCAGGTGATTGACCGAGCGAAAGTGCAGGGGCTTCGCCGACTCGTCCAGCAGCGTGAACTGGCCGTGGTCCAGCGTTACGCGCGCCAGATAGAAACCACCTTCCAGCGACAGCAGTTCCATTTCGCGTACAGCGCCTTGGGTGGCCAGTTTGGTCAGGGCTTGCAGGTTCATGGTTCACTCCTTACCGGTCAGGGTTGTGAAGACTGGCGACGGAAGAACAACGTCACCTGGCCGACTTCCACACCCAACTTGGACATGCTGGAGCGGTTGATCAATGTGTCTTCGTCCATCAGGTACATCCAATCGTCGAGGCTCACTTCATAGACTGATCCATCAACCGGCAGGTTCAGGACGTAGCGCCAGCGCAGTGCGTTGCCCGCCACTTCGCCCCTGGCCTCGCCCACCACATCACCGGCCCGTCCGCGCCAGTGGTTGGGGCCGTCCGGGGTGAGGGTCCAGACACGTTGCTGGCGAGTACCATCGCTGTATAGAAAGCGCTCATCGAGAATCAGGTTTTCACCCTCGCGGCGGCTGGCGATATTCACCTCGAAACGCTTGGCCACTTCACCCGAGCGTTTCTCGAAGATGCCCCAGGCCTTGACGGGCTTGCTGAAGAAGCTCACCAGGTCCAGTTGCGGTTGCTGGTCGGCATAGTGTTTTACATCCACGCTGCCACAACTGCTCAGGCCCATCACCAGGGCCAGCGAAACCAATAGACGGGTCATTGCGGTTCTCCCCGAGAGGGCTTGATACTGCTGATACTTGTACAAAATAATAAAATTGTACAGGTATTTAGCGCATTACCAGGATGTTACCGGCTACCGGCCTGCCCATTTATGGCGGGTATATGCAGCCTCAGGGGACCAGGTGCAGATGATCGTTCCCACGCTCTGCGTGGGAATGCCGCCTCGGACGCTCCGCGTCCCGCTGGCACCGCCGCATTGACGCCTCGCGCCATGGTGACGCGGAGCGTCACGGTATGCATTCCCACGCAGAGCGTGGGAACGATCAACACACTCAAGCCAGCCGGCACTCCGCATGCCGGTCAGTAGCGAATCATCACCGACTTGAGCTCGGTGTAATCCTCGATGAACGCCCCGCCAAACTCCCGTCCCACCCCCGAAGACTTGTTGCCGCCAAACGGCACCGCCGGGTCGAGCATCGTGTGCATGTTCACCCACACCGTCCCCGCGTTGATCGCCGGCACCATGCGCAGTGCCTTGCTCAGATCATTGGTCCAGAGGCTGGCGCTCAGGCCGTAAGGCGTGTTGTTCATCAGTTCCAGCAGCTCATCCTCGGTGTCGTAGGGGAAAAACGTGGCGATCGGGCCGAAGGTCTCTTCGTTGAGCAGGGTGTCGTGGATCGTGTTGGCGAGAATCACGGTGGGCTCCACATAGCACCCCGGTCCGTCGATCAGCTTGCCGCCGTGGACAATCGTATTGTTCTCGGCCCGGGCCTTGGCGAAAAACCATTCGAGTTTCTGTTGGTGCTGGCGGTTGGTCACCGGGCCGAATTCGGTGCGCTCGTCCAGCGGCGAGCCGATGTTCAACCGGCCCAGGCGTTGCGCCAGTTTGTCCATGATCGGCTCGATCTGCGAGCGGTGGGCGAAGAAGCGTTCGGCGGCCGCGCAGATTTGCCCGGAGTGCAGGAAGCCGGCTTCGATGATGCCGTTGACCGCCTTGTCGAGTTCCACATCCCGCAGGAACCCGGCGGAGTTTTTGCCGCCCAGTTCCAGGGTCGCCCGGGTCAACCCGGCGCCCATGGCACTGCGGCCCACGGCGATGCCGGTGGGCACCGAGCCGGTAAACGAGACCTTGTCGGTGCCCGGGTGCTCCACCAGGCCTTTGCCCACATGGCCGCCACCGGTCAACACGTTCAGCACGCCCGCCGGCAGGCCGGCGTCGATGGCCAGTTCGGCGATGCGCAGGATGGTCAGCGGGGTGAACTCGCTGGGCTTGATGATGATGCTGCAGCCGGTCACCAGTGCCGAGGCGAGTTTCCAGATGGCGATCATGGTCGAGAAATTCCACGGCACGATGCCCACTACCACGCCCACCGGTTCGCGCAGGGTGAACGCGGTGTAGCGTTCGCCGGCGAAGGAGGGCAGTGACGGGGTAAGGGTCTGGCCGCTGATCTTGGTGGCCCAGCCGGCGTAGTAACGCAGGAAGTGCGCCGCCTGATCGACCTCGAAGGCCCGGGAAATCTGGATGATCTTGCCCGACTGGCAGGTTTCGATCTGCGCCAGTGCTTCGCGGTGTTGCTCCAGCAGGTCGGCGAGTTTCAGCAGCACATTGCCGCGAATGGCAGGGGCGACCTGGGACCATTGCCGGAAGCCACGCCGGGACGATTCCACCGCTGTGTCGATATCGGCCAGGTCCGCATCGGCAACCTGGGCGATCACCTCGCCGGTGGCCGGGTTGATCACTTCCAGAGCCTGGCCGGAATGGCTTTGGACGTACCCGCCGTCGACAAACAAGGCATGGCTTCGACGGAGGAAGGCCTGGACTTCAGGCAGCAGCGCAATATCGCTCATGGGATTTTCCTGCTCGCAAAAGCCCGAGGGTAACCAGCGCCGCCGGGCCAGGCTTGTCTGTGCCTGCCGGGCGATATGTCTGTGGCTGCCAGGCCTGTGGAAAGTGCAATCTTGGCTGTGGAAGGTGCATTTTCCGGGGGTGTCACCCGCTCCATACTGGCCCCACATCCAGCGCCGTTCGTTGAGTTTGAACGCCAGCCGGACATCCAATAATAAGCAGGGCCGTCCATGAAAAAGCCAAACCCGCTCCTCGAAGATCTCAAGGCGATTCTGCCGACCATCGCTGCCAACGCCTTCCAGGCCGAGCAGGACCGCAAGGTTCCCGACGAGAACATTGCGCTGCTCAAGAGCATCGGCATGCACCGTGCCTTTCAACCCAAACCCTTTGGCGGCATGGAAATCTCCCTGCCGCAGTTTGCCGACTGCATCGCGTTGCTGGCCGGCGCCTGTGCCAGCACCGCGTGGGCCATGAGCCTGTTGTGCACTCACAGCCATCAACTGGCGTTGTTTCCCGCCAAGTTGCAGCAGGAAGTCTGGGGCGATAACCCGAATGCCACCGCCAGCAGCAGCATCGCGCCGTTTGGCCGCACTGAAGAAGTTGAGGGCGGTGTGCTGTTCAGCGGTGAAATGGGCTGGAGCAGCGGTTGCGATCATGCCGAGTGGGCGATTGTCGGCTTCCGCCGTAAAAACGCCGAGGGCACCCAGGACTATTGCTTCGCGGTACTGCCGCGCAGCGACTATCAGATTCGCGATGACTGGTTCGCCGCCGGCATGAAAGGCAGCGGCACCAAGACCCTGATCATCGACAAGGTTCTGGTGCCAGAACACCGCATCCAGAAAGCCAAGGACATGATGGAAGGCAAGTCCGCCGGCTTCGGTCTGTACCCCGACAGCAAGATTTTCTACTCGCCGTATCGCCCGTATTTCGCCAGCGGTTTCTCCACCGTGAGCCTGGGCGTGGCCGAGCGCATGCTCGAAGTATTCCGCGAAAAAACCAGGACCCGCGTACGTGCCTACACCGGCGCGGCAGTGGGGGCGGCGACTCCGGCGTTGATGCGCCTGGCCGAGTCGACACACCAGGTGGCCGCCGCCCGGGCGTTCCTGGAAAAGACCTGGCAGGAACACGCCGAACACAGCGAACAGCACCGTTACCCGAGCCGCGAGACCCTGGCGTTCTGGCGTACCAACCAGGCGTACGCCACCAAGATGTGCATCCAGGCGGTGGACCGCTTGTTCGAGGCCGCCGGTGGCAATGCGTGGTTCGAGCACAACGAGATGCAGCGTCTGTTCCGCGATTCCCATATGACCGGCGCCCATGCGTACACCGATTACGACGTGTGCGCGCAGATCCTGGGGCGTGAGCTGATGGGGCTCGAGCCTGATCCGAGCATGATTTGACGCCGACCCGGCCATCACAACCATCAGGACTGCGCGTTGATGCAGTCCGGGAGTCTTGCATGTCTGATAACAGTTTCGACCCACGGGCCTTTCGCCGGGCCCTGGGCAACTTTGCCACCGGTGTCACGGTGGTCACTGCCGCTGATGCCAGCGGGCGCAAAGTGGGTGTCACCGCCAACAGCTTCAACTCGGTGTCCCTGGACCCGCCGCTGGTGCTGTGGAGCATCGACAAACGCTCCAACAGCCACGAGGTGTTCGAGCAGGCCAGCCATTTTGCGGTCAACGTGCTGGCGGCCGACCAGATCCACCTGTCGAACAACTTCGCCCGGCCCAGGGACGATCGCTTTGCCGAAATCGAATTCGAGCCCGGAGAGGGCGGTTCGCCGGTCTTCGCTGATTGCTCGGCGCGGTTTCACTGCGAGAAGTACCAGCAGGTGGATGGTGGCGATCACTGGATCATGATTGGCAAGGTGGTGGCTTTCGATGATTTTGGTCGTGCGCCGTTGCTCTATCACCAGGGGGCGTATGCGCGGATCGAGGAGCGGCAACCGTAGGGCGAACACCTCTATCGAAGGCTGAAGCAGGTTCAATGTGGGAGCGGGCTTGCTCGCGAATGCGGAGTGTCAGCCAATACATCTGGCGACTGACACACCGCTTTCGCGAGCAAGCCCGCTCCCACATGTGATCTCGGTAGCTCATTGCATCTGTGTTAGAACGGCACGGCCACGGTGACCTGGCTATAGAGATTGGTGCCATTGCCACCCACCTGGTTGCCGCCGTTGCTCTCATCCTTGTTGGGCTTGTACAAACCCAGCAGCGGCGTGACGATCAGGTGTTCGTTCACCGCCCACTCCGCGTACAGGTCCAGTTCGCGCCCATCGAGGTTGAGCATGCCGCCCTTGCTCAACGTCTTGTAGTCGAAGAACAGCGCGCCCAGGGTGACGCTGTCCAGCGGCTTGACCTTCAACGCCACATGCTGCACCTCAGTATTGGTATTGAACGGCCCCGAATAATTGCCGGCCACCTCGCCCTGCACCCAGGTGCCGTAGCCACGGTTGAAGCCCGAAAACATCGCATCCCAGTTTTTCGAATAGCGGCTGTAGCGGTAGGTCAGGTCCGGCGACCACGGCAGCGCGGCGAAGGTATAACCGCCTTCGGTGTACCAGGCCTTTTCCGGGCCGGCGTCCTTGTCCTGCCAGGCGTATTCAAAGGAAAAGTGCGCGTTCTCGATCCCGGCATTACCGGCGCCCCGCAGGCTGTAGATGTTCATCCCGGCGCGCTGTTTTTGCAGGTCATTGGCATAACGGTCGTCGACGCTGATGCCGTGGATATAGGTCAACCCCAGGGTGCCGGGCGCGGCGGTGTAGTCCAGGGTGCCGGCAGCCATTTCAGTGTTGGCCTGGGCGCGGTTGTCGGACTTGATCCACATTACGCTGCCATGCACGCCGTCCTTGCCACCCAGGCGTAGCACTGCGGTTTGATCGAAGGCATGCCGGGCGGCGATGTAGTAGGCGCCGCCCCGGTTGAACTTGCCGTCATCCACGCCCTTGCCGAAGTTCGGGCCGTCATCGTTGATGATGAAACCGTCGCCGAGCATGATGACCTGGCGGCCGAACGACAGGTCCACACCATCCTTGCCCAGTGCCGGAAACAGTTCCCCCGAGCGCCAGCCGGCGAAGGCTTCGTCGAACTTGGTGGTGCGCTCGCTGCCGGTGGTCACGCCCGACGCATCGCCATCACCCCAGGTGCCCGAGCTGACCAGGTTGGCCGTGCCATACACGCTGCCCAGGGCGCCGAAGCGCTGGTCGACGCTCAAGCCATACTTGATAAAACCTTCACGCCAGGTGGAACCGCCGGTGGTGCCGTCGTAGTTCTTGCGGCTGTTGAACATCCCGTACACCGCCAGGAAGTTGCCGGTGACCTGAGTGTCGTCATCGGCATACAGCTCGAACGCCTGGGCCGATGAGTCGATGATCATCAGCGCGATGCCCAGGCTGATGGCCCTGTACAGGTGACGGGTTTGTTGTGTGTGCTGCATTGTTATAGTCCCCAACAAGGTGAATTGAGGGAGCATTAGGGCGAGCGCCACCGGGCCAAGTCTTTCCCCTGCGTGCCAGGAAATTGTCCCAGGCCGCCAGTGGCGCAGCAGTGGCAGGCAGCAACAAAACCGGCGGCAGCCAGGAGCAAGACGATCAGCCAGGGCGGGCGCAGAGTGCCAATACTTCTAAAAATCCGCTTCTTGAGGATCTGCACCATGTCGATCAACGACCGGCTCAGCGAACATTTGAAACGCGGCACGGTGGGCTTTCCAACCGCGCTGGCGAGCACCATTGGCTTGATCATGGCCAGCCCGGTGATCCTCACCGCGACCATGGGGTTTGGCATCGGCGGCAGCGCCTTTGCGGTGGCGATGTTGATCGCGGTGGTGATGATGCTGGCCCAGGCGACCACCTTCGCCGAAGCCGCCTCGATCCTGCCCACCACCGGCTCGGTCTACGACTACATCAATTGCGGCATGGGCCGGTTCTTTGCGATCACCGGCACCTTGTCGGCGTACCTGATCGTGCATGTGTTTGCCGGCACCGCCGAAACCATCCTCTCCGGCGTGATGGCGCTGGTGAATTTCGAGCACCTCAACACCCTGGCGGAATCCGCCGGCGGTTCGTGGTTGCTGGGAGTGGGCTTCGTGATTGTGTTCGGGGTGCTCAATGCGTTTGGCGTCAGCGCGTTTGGCCGGGCCGAGATCATCCTCACTTTCGGCATGTGGACCACCTTGATGGTGTTTGGCGTGCTGGGCCTGATCGCAGCCCCGGCGGTGCAACTGGATGGCTGGTTCGGTGAATCCCTGGTCGGTACCGACCTGATTACCATCCTGTCGCTGGTGGGCATGGCGATGTTCATGTTTGTCGGCTGCGAGTTCGTCACGCCGCTGGCGCCGGACCTGCGCAACTCGGCCAAGGTGATGCCCAAGGCCATGGTGCTGGGGCTGCTGGGGGTGGCCACGTGCATGTTCATCTATGGCGCGGCCATGAAACGCCAGGTGGAAAACGTATTGATCGACGCGGCGGGCGGCGTGCACCTGCTGGATACGCCGATGGCCATCCCGAAATTCGCCGAGCAGGTGATGGGCAGCATCGGCCCGATGTGGCTGGGCATCGGCTTCCTGTTTGCCGGTGCTGCGACCATCAACACCCTGATGGCCGGTGTGCCACGGATCCTGTACGGCATGGCCGTCGACGGCGCGTTGCCCAAGGTCTTCACCTACCTGCACCCGCGCTTCAAGACACCGTTGCTGTGCATTCTGGTGGCGATGCTGATTCCGTGCCTGCACGCGCTGTACCTGGGCGGCAACACCGACAACATCATGCACCTGGTGCTGGCGGCCGTGTGTGCCTGGAGCTTTGCTTATCTGCTGGTGACGCTGTCGGTGGTGATCCTGCGGATTCGCCGTCCGGATCTGCCTCGCGCCTACCGTTCGCCGTTCTTTCCGCTGCCGCAGATTCTGTCGAGCATCGGCATCCTGCTGGGCATGTGGTTTATCACCCCGCCGGGCATGAACCCCGCCGACATCTACATTCCCTTTGGCGTAATGCTCGGGTGCACGGCGGCGTACGCGCTGTTCTGGACGCTGGTTGTGCAGAAGGTCAATCCATTCAGGCCCGCCTCGGTGGAAGAGGTGTTGGCCAAGGAGTTCGCCCATGAGCCGGGTCAGCCGCACAACGGGTATATCAGCCATGCTGCAAAAACTGTCTGAGCTGTTCAGCGCCCGGCGCGCGCCTGCCGGGTATCGACCCGGCGTCACGCTGGAACACCTGCGGCGTAACCTCGGCCTGGCCGGTTATGAGGTGTGTGGACCGACGACGGCCCGGGTTTCCCTGGACAATCTCGGGCTGCAACTGGAGATCGTCGAGCGCACCGAGTCGCAGCTGTTGATGCACCTGGTGATGACCGAATTCGTACTGCGCATCCCTGCCTCGCAGCAGGGCACGGCGAGCTTCGAACTGCACCACACCGGGGCCGTTCGACGCACCGGAATCCGCTGTCGACAGCGGTCGGGCGACAAGGAGGTTTCAGGCATTTTGCACACGCAATTGCAGGAGGGCAGCGCCTTGCATCGCGCCTTGATGCCGCTGGACTTCAAGCGCCTGCGCATCGACCTGGTGGATCACCAGTGGTGTGTGCGGCTTGAGCATATGGGCGGCAGCGAGGTGGTCAACCGCATGCCGGCGTTCCGTCGCTACATCGCCTTGAGCAGTGTGCAACGCGCCTGGCTGCTGGACGCCTTGAACGGTTTCCAGCGCGCCTTGCAGGCCCACTGACCACCGGATTTGGCATCAATAGTGCAACCACCTTGGCAGACACGTACTTGTTGCGCGCATATAGATAACATGTTAACTATTGCCCGACAAAAACAAAAAGCCAAGGTGGAAACAACCATGAGCATGCAACAGATTGGGCAAGACGGGCTGGACCTCTGGACCCGGGATCTGCGCGCGGTTTGCGGTCACTTCGACACAGAACTGGCCTTCAACCGCTCGCTGTTCATTGGCAGCATCAGCACCTTTTCCCGCGGCGGTTTGCCCCTGGCCAGCCTGCGCACCAACGCCGGCCTGATCAAGCGCCCCAAGGCCCGCGCCGACCACGATGACGACCAACACTGCTTCCTCGTCAGCCAGCGCAGCGGCTACTGCCAGATCACCCAAAACGGCCAGAGCTTCCAGCTTGCCCCCGGCGAACTGTTACTGATGGACTCGGTGGGCTCCATCGACATCACCCCGTTCGGGCTCATCGAACACGCGTCCCTGTCCTTGTCCCGCGCAGAGGTGTGCAAACAGTTCGGCAACCAGCCCAAGACCTTCGGCAAAATCTCCTCGAGCAAAGCCTGCGGGCGTATGTTGCATGTGTTGATGGATCAACTGTGCAAAGACGCACTGAACGGCGAAGGCGCGGTCGGGGAGGGGCAGGCGTTGCAGTCGGCGTTTATCTCGTTGCTGGGGTCGGCGTTTGAGCAGGAAGACGATGAGCGCGATGATTGTGGCGGGTTGCAGGGCAGCAATCTGCGCAGCTATGTGCAGAAGGTGATTGATGAGTCATTGACCCAGCCAGGGCTTAGCCCGGTGGGGTTGGCGAGTCGGTTGAACATCTCGGTGCGGCATTTGTACCGGTTGTTTGAGGAACAGGATGACAGCGTGTGCCGGTATATCCAGCGGGCGCGGTTGAAGCGCAGTGCAGATGATCTGACCAATCCGTTTTTGCGCAGTGAGTCGATTACGTCGATTGCGTATAAGTGGGGGTTTACGGATTCGGCGCACTTTAGTCGCTCGTTCAAGAAGCAGTTTGAAGTGTCGCCGAAGGATTTTCGGGCTGGGCGGTTGCAGCAGGTGGGGTAGGGGAGGAAGAAGGGGCTTTCCGAGCACCTTCTTTATTATAAATATCTTAAGAGATCGAAGTTATTCGCCTCTTT
Organism: Pseudomonas sp. G5001; assembly: GCF_013385475.1. Classification (NCBI taxonomy): domain Bacteria; kingdom Pseudomonadati; phylum Pseudomonadota; class Gammaproteobacteria; order Pseudomonadales; family Pseudomonadaceae; genus Pseudomonas; species Pseudomonas sp. G5001. The sequence goes on along the minus strand of NZ_JACAPZ010000055.1, from coordinate 1,403 downwards.
GGCTCAAAAGCGCGTCAATGTGCTCCAGCCACAATTTCCCGCTTTTCCAATCGTGAGGATAATAGTAGCCACAGCCAATATCTGAGAACAAAAGATGCTGTAACGCTTGCTCCGTCTTGTTGGCATGTAAAAGAGCTTTTAACTCGATGTGTGCAGCTTTAAAAGTTTCTGCTGAGGATTCAGCTATAAAGCTGAGAATCACATTGTCCGCACTATCAAACTCATCAACCCAATCTTGATTGAAGTAACCCGCGAGAAGTTGCTGCAGTTGTGAATAATCGTTATTCATGGATTCGGATATCCGGTCTGAATTCTATAGCCATTGGGCATGCTTTTATCTTTGAACAAAATCAGGTAAATCTCCCGTCCGGGGACGGTTTTTTTTGCACCTCGCTTCAGGCTAGTTCCAACTGGCTGAGGAGACTTTTGAGTAATAACAATTTTTTTGTCTTTTCCTTTAACAAACGAATTTATTTTAGTTTTGTTGCTTGCTATCACGCTTGATATTGCTGACTCGGCTGTCGCGCGATCAGGGAAGGTAGATGCCGTGGGCACATGAGGCTCATTTTTAAGACGTGTTGCCAGTTGTTGGTCAGTTCTACCAATGTGCTTTTGCATCAAATGGCCTCCGGCAGCTTCGTGAGCAGCTAAACCTCCACCAGGCACAATTTCGCTGTAAGGCCCATCGGCGACTATTTGGCCTGGGCAGGCTGTAGCTTTACAGCTCAACCCCAACGGATCCACCCACCCCGTCGGGTTGGGCACGTACTGGTATCCGTTCAGCCCGCCCGCCAGTTTCACCGGATCAGGCGTCAGGTAGCGGCCAATATCCGGATTGTAGTAGCGATGTCGGTTGTAGTGCAGCCCGCTTTCCGGGTCGAAGTACTGGCCCTGGAAGCGCAGCGGGTTGGTAACGGTGTTGACGTCCAGCTTCGCGATTTGGCCGTAGGCGCGGTAGTGCGCTGACCAGACAATTTCGCCGTCCGGCGCGGTGAGTTCTTGTGGGGTGCCCAGGTGGTCGAGTTGGTAGTGGAAGGGTTTTGCGTCTTCCGGGCCGTAGCCTTTCAGCAGCGCTAATGGGCGAAAGCTGTTGGGTTCGTAGATATAGCTTTGGTGGTGATCAGCACTGTGTTCGGCAATCAGCGTGTCGCCTTGCCAGAAGAACTCGGTGGTTTGGCTTTTTATCGTTTTGGCGATGCGCCGACCAAACGGGTCATAGCGGTAGCTGGCCCGTGTGCCGTCTGGTTGGGTGACGCCGATCAGGCGGTGCTGGCAGTCATAGCGGTATTCGGTGACCAGTTGTTGAGCGCGGCCCCGGCGTTCGCGCAGGAGGTTGCCGAAGGCGTCGTAGTCGTAATGACGGTCGCCTTGCATCAAGAGCCGATTGCCTTTGACGACGCTCG
>NZ_JACAPZ010000054.1:0-60340 GCF_013385475.1 Pseudomonas sp. G5001 | reverse complement strand
TTCCAGAACCCCTGATTGCTTACGCAGTCAGGGGTTTTGTTTTGGGCGGTCTGAAAACGGGGAGAGAGCTGTTGGCCGTAAAAAAGATCCAGCCTGGTTAAAAGCCTCGCTCCCTGATCAACTCAATCAGTGCCCTTAACCCGGCCGGCACATGGCGCCTACCTGGGTAATAGAGGCGCAAGCAGTCAAAAGACGGCGTCCATTCCTCTAGTACGCGCACTAACGTCCCGTTCGCTAAATCGGCAGCGGAATTCCATTCCGTAAGATAGGTCAAGCCTAGTCCCGCCCTGGCAGCCTCAAGCATCAGAGTCGGATTATCCAGGGTCAAAACCCCTTGCACCTCGACAGCAAGCGCTTCGCCATGTCGCTCAAACTCCCAGTGATAGATCGCACCGCTGGGCATCCGGCTGCGAATACACTGATGGGCCCGCAGATCCATGGGACTGACGGGAACTGGGTTGAGAGCAAAATAGTCCGGGCTGCCCAATACCGAAAAACGCTGGGCCGGACTGATATCGACTGCGATCATGTCTTGAGGAACCGTATCCCCGAGCCGAATCCCCGCATCAAACCCCTGCGCGACGATATCCACCAGCCGCCCCTCAGTGACGATATCCAATTTCATCCGTGGATAACGTCGCAGGTACGCCAGCAGCAACGGCATCACCTGCTTTGCCGCCCCCGCCGAGGTATTCAGGCGCAAGGTACCGCTGGGTTCCGCGCTGCGATTTCCTGCCTGTTCCAAGGCCGTGCGAATGCTCAACAGTGCAGGGGTAATGGTTTCGACAAACTCCGCGCCCACTTCAGATAACGACACGCTGCGCGTGGTGCGATTGAACAGCCTCACCCCCATCCGCGCTTCAAGCCCCGCGATAGAGTGGCTCAACGCCGATGTCGACACATTCAACTCGGTCGCCGCTGCACGAAAACTGCGATGCCGAGCCACTGCCAGCACCGCTTCCAACTCATTCAGCCCGGATGTATTCATTGTCCTGAATCGCTCATCAACTCATGCCGATTTGTACGGCTTATCAGCTTAATCATAGTGACTTACCGTAGGACGCACTAGCTCAGCGTCCCGGAGGACCTATGCAATACATCAACCAGATTTACATCAACGGCGCCTTTGTGACGCCCTATGGCGAAGAGCTTTTTGTGCTGTTCAACCCTGCAACAGGTCAGCGTATCGGCCAGGTTCGATTGGCAAATGAACAAGACGCCCTGGATGCCATCGCTGCCGCTAAGGGAGCTTTTACCGCGTTCTCCCACAGCTCTAAAGATGTGCGCATCGACTATCTCAAACGCCTTCACGCCGCAGTTGAATCCATTGAGGACGCACTTACCGACGCGATTATCGAGGAGTACGGCGCCCCAATATCCCGTGCGCGGTGGATGGCCAAGCATGCAGCCAGCGTCCTGCAAGATGCCGCTTCAGTACTGGAGAGCTACAACTTCTCCCGACGCATTGGCATCGCCGAGGTGGTCATGCAGCCGCTGGGTGTGGCCGGCTTGATCACACCCTGGAACAGCAACGCCGGTTTTATCTGCGGCAAGCTCGCTGCGGCGTTGGCCGCCGGCTGTACCGCCGTGATCAAACCCAGTGAAATGAGCGCAATCCAGACCTCGCTAGTCACCCGCGCCCTGCATGACGCAGGCTTGCCTCCCGGTGTATTCAACATCGTCACTGGCCGTGGCGAAACCGTAGGCGCCGTGTTGAGCGCCCATCCCGACATCGCAAAAGTGTCCTTCACCGGTTCAACCGCTGTCGGCAAAACAATCCTGCGGACCGGCGCCGAGACCCTGAAGCGCGTGACCCTAGAGCTGGGCGGAAAATCACCGGTGCTGATTCTCGATGATGCGGACCTCAAGACGGCCGTGCCCATGGCCCTTCAGGCCGGTTTCATGAACAGCGGCCAGGCCTGCATCGCCGGCACTCGAATCCTGGTACCCGAAAGTCGTTTGGAAGAAATCGAAGCGCTGATGATCGACGAGGTGGGCAACGTGCAAGCCGGCGACCCTCGTGACCCAGCCACTGCGGTCGGCCCCTTGGTCAGCCAAAAACAGTGGGAGCGCGTACAGCGCTACATTCAGATCGGGATCGAGGAGGGCGCCCACCTATTGGCAGGAGGTCGCGGTTTGCCTGAGGGCATCAAAGCCGGGTGGTTCGTAAAACCAACCGTATTCAGCCGGGTGACCAACCAAATGGCCATCGCCCGCGAGGAGATTTTCGGCCCGGTGCTCTCGATCATTACCTACGCAACCGAGGAAGAGGCCCTGACCATCGCCAACGACACACCCTACGGCCTCCAGGCATACATCTTGTCTTCAAATCCCGAACGCGCCCGCGGGCTGGCCAGCCGTATAGACGCTGGCCGAGTGCTGATCAATACCCTGGCCCATGAACCTCTTGCGCCGTTTGGTGGCTTCAAGCAATCGGGTATCGGCCGCGAGTACGGCACATTCGGCCTCGAAGCCTTCCTGGAGCCCAAATCGATCCTGAGCTGATCCTCAGCATAAAAACGCATGAATAAGGTCAACGGCTCAAACCAAAGTGCATGAACAGGCTCCATTAGCACACCGTTCAGGGAAATCGATGCAAAGTGTTTCTGCATTTTTGGTATGGTGCAGCACATTTTCACAAGGACTGATTTTTCCTCCGCAGGAAGCGGCGTCGACCTTATTCAACGAGATGCTGTAGAAATGCCTGAACCAATACCGATCAAGGATCACGAAAAAGAAAACCGCCTGGTCAACAAGCGGCTGCTGGCCTGCGCGCTGCTGGTAATCGGCATTACCTGCGCCCTGGTAGGTCGGATGTACTTCCTGCAGGTGGTGCAGTACGACTACCACTCCACCATTTCCGAAAACAATCGCGTCCACGTCCTGCCGATCACACCGACCCGCGGCCTGATCTATGACCGCAACGGCGTAGTACTTGCCGACAACCGTCCCAGCTACAACCTGACCATCACCCGCGAGCGCACCACCGATCTCAAAGGAGAGCTGGACGCTATCGTCAGCCTCCTGCATCTGCCCGCCGAGGATCGCGGCGTATTTGATAAGGCGCTCAAGCAAGCCCGTCATCCCTTCGTGCCCGTCACCCTGTTCTACGAGCTGACCGAAGAGCAGATCGCCGTGCTGGCCGTCAACGAATTCCGCCTGCCGGGCGTGGATGTCGAGCCGCAATTCGTCCGCCATTATCCGCTGGGTGCGCACTTTGCCCACTCCATTGGCTACGTAGGCCGGATCAACGAAAAAGAATCCAAAGCCCTCGACTCAGTGGAGTACCGGGGCACGCAGTCCATTGGTAAAACCGGGATCGAGCGTTTCTACGAGTCCGAGTTGCATGGCCACGTCGGCTATGAAGAAGTTGAAACCAACGCCCAGGGCCGCGTCCTGCGGGTGCTCAAGCACACCGACCCGATCCCCGGCAAAAACATCGTGCTGAGCCTGGACGTCAAACTCCAGGAAGCCGCCGAAGAAGCCCTCGGCGACCGCCGTGGTTCGGTGGTTGCTCTCGACCCGGCAACCGGCGAAGTGCTGGCGATGGTCAGCAAGCCAAGCTTCGACCCGAACCTGTTTGTCACCGGCATCAGCTTCAAGGAATACGCCGCGCTGCACGACTCCCTCGACCGTCCGCTGTTCAACCGCGTGCTGCGCGGGCTCTACGCGCCGGGTTCGACGATCAAGCCGGAAGTCGCCATCGCTGGCCTCGACAGCGGCGTGGTTACCGCCCAGACCCGGGTGTTCGACCCGGGCTATTACCAACTCCCGGATTTCGACCACAAATACCGCAACTGGAACCACAGCGGCGATGGTTGGGTGGACATGGACGCAGCGATCATGCGCTCCAACGACACCTACTTCTACGACCTGGCCCACAAGCTGGGTATCGACCGCCTGCACGACTACCTGGCCGAGTTCGGCCTTGGCCAGAAAGTCTCCCTCGACATGTTCGAAGAGTCAGCCGGCCTGATGCCGTCCCAAGCCTGGAAGCGCGCTACCCGGCGCCAGCCGTGGTTCCCGGGTGAAACCGTGATCCTCGGCATCGGCCAGGGTTACATGCAGGTCACCCCGTTGCAGCTGGCCCAGGCCACTGCGCTGATCGCCAACAAGGGCGTGTGGAACCGACCGCACCTGGCCAAGACCATCAATGGCGTGCCGCCGGTGGATGAAAACCCGATGCCCAACGTGGTGCTCAAAGACCCACGCGACTGGGAGCAGGTCAACCACGGCATGCAATTGGTAATGCACGATCCACGCGGTATCGCCCGGGCGGCTGCAGCCGGTGCGCAGTACCGGATTGCTGGCAAGTCTGGTACTGCGCAGGTAGTGGCGATCAAGCAGGGCGAGCGTTACAACCGTCTCAAGACCCTGGAGCGCAACCGCGACAACGCCTTGTTCGTCGGCTTTGCCCCGGCGGAGCACCCGCGGATCGTGATTTCGGTGATGATCGAAAACGGCGAGGCCGGTGGCCGAGTGGCGGGGCCGGTGGTGCGCCAGATCATGGACGCCTGGCTGCTCGATCAGGAAGGCCACTTGAAGCCGCAATACGCGACCCCTGCCAAGGCGCCGGGTGATCCCCACGTCTAAAGCCACAAATACACACAGGTGATTGCCCTTACTCCTACATTCGTCTAAATTGCGATTCGTTCTCATTAGCGCTAATCGCCATCATGCCCGAATCGATCCGCCACGCTCACCAGCCTGTTGGCACGCTTTACGGTGCCCATCACCGCTGGCTGGTGGGTTGGTTGCGTGCGCGGCTGGGGTGTTCGCATCAGGCGGCTGACCTGGCACAGGACACCTTCATTCGCCTGCTATTGGCCGACCGGGCCAAACCTCTGGCCGCCGACCTGAAGGAGCCGCGGCACTTCCTGGTGACCATCGCCAGGCGCGTGATGATTGACAGCTACCGTCGCAAGGCCCTTGAGCAGGCTTATCTCCAGGCTTTGGCCGAACAGCCCTTGGCCTACGCCCTGTCACCCGAAGAGCGCCTGCTGATCATCGAAACCCTGCAGCGCCTCGATGCGATGCTCGACGGTCTCGGGCGCAAGGTGAAACGCGCGTTCCTGCTCTCGCAGTTGCAGGGCATGCCTTACAAGGAAATCGCTGAGCAGCTACAGGTCTCGGTCAGCTCGGTGACCAAATACATCGCCAAGGCCACCGAGCATTGCCTGCTTGAAGCGCTGGACCAATGACCCTTGACCCGCAACGCCAGGCGCTGAGTGCCGCAGCCCAATGGGTTGCACGCCTGGCGGAGGTGCCCGGTGATCGCCAGCTTCAGCAGGACTGGAACACGTGGCGCGAAGAATCCCCGTTGAACCAGTGGGCCTGGCAGCGTGTGGAGATGCTCCAGGGCCAACTCCAGTGCCTGCCGGGATCCCTGGCCGTCAATGTGCTGGACAAGGCCGCCGATCATTCCCGGCACCTGGGGCGACGCGGCTTGCTCAAGGGCCTGGTGATCGGTGCCGGGGTGAGCGCCATGGGCTGGACCGGCTATCGCCAGGCACCGATATGGATGGCCGATCAGCGCACCACCACCGGCGAACGTCACACTGTCACCCTCGAGGATGGCACCCGGCTGTCGCTCAATACGGCCAGCGCCGTAGATGTGCGCTACGGCCCGGACCAGCGGCTGCTGATCCTGCGCGCCGGTGAGATCCTGATCGAGACCGCCAAGGATGCACGCCCTTTCATGGTACGCAGCGCCCACGGCGAGATGCGCGCGCTGGGCACACGTTTCACCGTGCGCCAGTTCGACGGCTACACCGCCATGAGCGTCCTGCAACACGCCGTGGCCGTGCGCCCGGGTGATGAGCTGGCAGAGACGGTGATCACCACCGGCAACGCCGTGACCTTCGATACCAGCCGCCTGCTGACGCTGCGCGCCATTGAGCCCGGCGAGGGCGAATGGGCGGCGGGGCGCCTGGTGGTGGACAACTGGCGGCTGGATCGCCTGCTCGAAGAGTTGCAGCGCTATCGGCCAGGTTACCTGGGGTGTGCTGCCGAGGTCGGCCACCTGCGGGTCTCCGGCGCCTATTCCCTGGATGATCTGGACCTGACCCTCACCGCACTGACCCGTGCGCTACCGGTACGGCGCATCTCCCGCACCGATTACTGGACCCAAATTGTCGCCCGCGGATAAAAACGCAAAATATTTATCCGCCGCCGTTGTCGATTTGCCGCGCCTCGCTCGACTCCTCCTGCAATACCTCTTCATTTCTTTCGGTCACCAGGAGTCAGTAATGCGCGCAGGGCAAACTTCAGTCGCCAATTCACCGCTTCGATCATTTCGCAAAAAGCCCCTGCAGGTGGCGTTGTTCGGCGTGTCGTTGATGGTGCAATACAGCCTTCTGGGCCCGTTGCTGTCCCCAGGCTCCAGCGCTGTGGCGGCCAGCCCGCAAAAGACCTTCAGCATCGCGCCCGGCCCGTTGGGGTCGGTACTGAGCCGCTTTGCCAGTGACGCCGGCGTCGTCTTGTCTTTTGACTCGGGCCTGACCGCGGGCAAGCAGAGCCAGGGCCTCACCGGCACCTACAGTGTCGAGCAGGGTTTCGCGCGTTTGTTGGCGGGCAGCGCCCTGAGCGTGGCGGCCAATGGTGATGGCAGCTACGGCCTGATCCCGCAATCCAGCGGCGCCTTGACCCTGGGCGCCACCAGCATCAATGCCGAAGGGCTGAGCCTGACCACCGAAAACACCGGCTCCTACACCACCGGCGCCACCAGTACCGCGACCAAGCTACCGTTGTCGCTGCGGGAAACGCCGCAATCGGTCAGCGTCGTCACCCGCCAGTTGATGGACGACCAACACCTGTCGACCCTCAACGAAGTGCTGGCCTTCACCCCCGGCATCAGCAGCAACCACCGCGACAGCGAGCGTTACTCGTTCTATTCCCGGGGCTTTGAAATCCAGAATTTCCAGTACGACGGTATTCCGTCGCAGGTGGCCAACGAGTCCCAGCAATACACCGGCGCGATCTCCGACATGGCGATCTACGACCGCGTCGAAGTGGTGCGCGGCGCCACCGGGCTGATGAGCGGCGCCGGCACTCCATCGGCCACCATCAACCTGGTGCGCAAGCGCCCGACCAAGGACTTCCAGGCCTACGTTTCCGGCGAAGCCGGGGCGTGGAACCGTTACCGTTCCGAAGTCGATGTGTCCGGCCCGTTGACCGAAACCGGCAACGTGCGCGGACGTTTCGTCGCGGCTTATCAAAAACAGAATTCGTTCATCGACTGGTATAAGCAGGACAAGCGCGTGATGTATGGCGCCCTGGACATCGACCTGAACGAAAACACCACGCTGCGCACCAGCCTCGACTACCAGAACAACGACGCCAATGGCAGCACCTACGGCCATATCCCGCTGTTCTACAACAATGGCACCCAGACCCACTTCTCCCGCTCCTTCAACCCGGCCTCGCGCTCCAGCTACATGGACAACACCAGCTACACCTTCACGACGATGCTCGATCACAAGCTGGATGACGACTGGAGCCTCAAGACTGCCTACAGCCATCAGTATTCCTACCGCAAAGGACAGGGCGCGTCGGCCAGTGGCGGCTACCCGGACCCCGTGACAGGGCAGGGCGCGGGTGCCTTCATCTATCGCCTGGACAGCTATCAGACCCAGGACACCGTCGATGTGTATGCCACCGGCCCGTTCCAGCTGGGCGGGCGTGAGCATGAACTGGTGATGGGCGCCAGCAGTTCGCGCACGCACCTGAACTTCCCCGACTACAGCAGCGGTTCGGCCGATAACGACTACGGTCAGGTGGACAACATCTTCACCTGGGATGGCCGGCAGTACAGTCGCCGTTCGTACACCGAAGTCGGTGGCACCGTCACCACTTTGCAACAGACCGGCGTCTACGCCGCCCTGCGCTTGAAACCGATTGATCCGCTGACGATCATCCTGGGGACGCGGGTCAGTTGGTGGAACCAGGAGAACGCCGACCGGGACTACGCAGCAGGCACGAAAACCATCGATAAAACCAGGAAGACCGGCGTGGTCACGCCCTACGCCGGCGTCATCTATGACCTCAACGATACCTACTCGGTCTACGCCAGCTACACCAACATCTTCCTGCCGCAGACTTTCTACAAGACGTCTTCAAAGGGCTCCCTGGCGCCGCAGCAGGGCGACAACTACGAAATCGGTCTCAAGGGCGAATTCTTCAATGGCGCGCTGAACGCCAGCATTGCCCTGTTCGACATCGAGCAGAAGAACACTCCCGAGCAATCCGGCACCGACTCTTCAGGCGCAGCCGTCTACAAGGCCATCGCCGGCACCAGCACTCGTGGCGTCGAAACCGAAATCTCCGGTGAAGTGGCCGAAGGCTGGAACGTATTCGGCGGCTACACCTACCGCGAATCCCACGACAAGGACGGCGCACGCGTGCAGGCCAACCAGCCGATCAACCTGTTCAAACTCGGCACCTCATACCGCCTGCCCGGCAACCTCGACCGCCTGACCATCGGCGCCAACGTCACCTGGCAAAGCGAGATCTATGCGTCCTCCCAAATCAACTACGAAGGCCCGTACTACAAGGCCAGGCAGGACCCGTACGGTGTGGTCGGCCTGCTCGCCAGCTACCAGGTTGATGAACACCTGTCGGTGGGCCTGAACGTCAACAACCTGTTCGACCAGAAGTACTACGACGGCCTGGGCACGTTCAACTCCGGCTCCTTCGGCGAACCGCGCAACGCGATGGTCAACGCCAAGTGGCAATTCTGACTCGCTGAAACCGGGAATGCGCAACCCCAGGGTTGCGCATTGGTCGATGTCGCCTACTGTCAATACAGGAGGTGTCTCATGCACGAATCAAATGAAATCAAACGTAAAGTCCTGCTCAACGCTCCACGCCAACGAGTCTGGGAAGCACTGACCGACGCCGAGCAATTCGGCAGCTGGTTTGGCATCGCCCTCAAGGGCAAACAGTTCGCCCAGGGGCGGGCCATTGAGGCCCCCATCACCTATCCCGGTTACGAGCACGTGGTGTGGAAGGCAAGGATCGAGCGGCTTGAACCACAGACGCGGTTCTCTTTCAGCTGGCATCCCTACGCCGTAGACAAGGATGTGGATTACGACGCCGAAACCCCCACGCTGGTGGAGTTCACCCTCGAGGATCACGCCGAAGGCATCTTGTTGCGCGTGGTGGAGTCAGGTTTTGACGGGATCCCGGACGTTCGCCGCCAGAAGGCCTACAAGAAGAACTCCCGAGGCTGGGATGATCAGATGAACAACATCGAAGACTATCTGGCGAAATCCCATCAGCCGTGAGCTGATGGGGCGCCGCATTCATCAGCCTTCGTGGGCGGTGCTGATTTCCAGGGTATCGGTGTAGGTCACCAACACGCTTTGGCCGACCTTGAGGTCTTTGAGGCCGGCGCGAATTTGCGGTTTCTCCACGGTCAGCACTTTGCTCTGGCCCGCCGGGTTTTCCAGGGTTACCTGGTTTTTCGCCAGGTCAATGTGGGTGATCTTCAACTGCACCTGTACCTGGCGGAAGGCCGCACCGCCCGGGTTCGGGTTATCCGCGGTGGCGCGCAAGACGCCAGTCTTCTCGGTGGCGTCCGGTGCGCTCTTGTCGATGTCGGTGTCCAGCACGGCGGCGACCGAATGGGTCACCAGCACCTTGACCTGATCACCTGCCTTGAGATTGCCCAGGTCCTTGGCCTGGTCGCTGAGCTGCACATGCACCTTGCGGCCTTCGGCACCTTCGAGCACCACCTGATGGTTGGCGGCATCCACCTCCAGCACCTTGGTGGTCACCTCATCGGCTTCCAGCGACTTGGACAACGGGATATCGGCAGCATGTGCCGTCAGGGCACCAGCAGACAGCAGGGTTGCCAGGGCAATTGCCTGGCGAAGAGGGCGCAATACATTCATTGAGTGGACTTCCATGTGAGAGGAGCCTTGAGTCTAGTGGCGCGTTCGCGATTCGCAAATTCGCCACTGAGACGGAACGGCTACTTGATCACCACCGGATTCACCGGTGCGCCACTGCCCCCGACAATCTTCAGCGGGGCGGCGGTGTAGAGGAATTTCCACTGGCCGTCGTCCGCACAATCGGCGGCCAGTTCCTCCAGCAACACGATTTCGGTGAAGGCGATCCCCAGGTTGCGCATCAGCGCGCAATGCAGCGGAATCTGCACCCCGGACACCGGGTCGGTGATCACTTCGTTGGCGATGGTGTCGGTCACCAGATTGGGGATTTCCATCTCGTGGAACCACTCCACAAGCTCCCGGCTGTAGGTCAGCCCCGGCTCCATCAGGTCCTTGAAGAACTCGGTCTTGCCCAGCTCATAAAACGCCCCCATGGACCCGGTGCGGATGATCAGGATGTCACGTTTTTCAATGGTCACGCCCTGGGCTTTGGCGGCGTCGAGCAGGTCCAGGTGGTTGAAGGTTTCGCCCCGGCCCAGGCACTTCTTGCCGCGATGGCGGGCCATGTCGATCAGCACCGCACGGCCCACCACGCCGCGTTCGGCAATCGCCAGCACGCTGGCCTTGGCCATGCCGCCAACGGTGGTCTGGGCGTCGTAGCCGTTCCACAGTTGATTGTCGTACCAGGCGTGGCCGAGGGCGTCGTACTGGGTCGAGCCTTGCAGCTGCATGAAGATCACGTCGTCGGAATACGCCGCACCACCGGTCATGTGCGGCTGTTTGCCGAAGTGGTAATGGCTGTGGTCGAGGGTATTGAAGCGCATCGACGGGTTGCGCGCCGGCCACATCGGGTCGCCGTCGGGGTGGCCGATCTGCACTTGCAGGGTAAAGGTCTTGCCCTGACGCACCGAGGCCACGCCCCGCAGTACTTCGGCTTCAGTCAGGTAATTGAGGGCGCCGACTTCGTCGTCCGGGCCCCATTTACCCCAGTTCTTTGGCAGGCCTTCAAGCAATTCGCGGGTGTTCGGCTCGTTCTTATTATGAAGATCACACATAGCAATTCCGGTCCCTGTGAGAGTGAGTTACACGCAGCGCCCGCCATCGACTTCAAGGCAAGTGCCGGTGATGAACGCCGCTTCGTCCGACGCCAGGTACAGGCAGGCGTTGGCCACATCTTGCGGGGTGGAAAAGCGCCCCAGGGGAATGGTCGCCATGAATTTCTGGCGGTTTTCCGGGGTGTCCGGCACGCCCATGAATTCGCTGAGCAACGCCGTGGCACCCACTACCGGGTTCACGCAGTTGACGCGGATATTGTCTGGCCCCAGCTCCGCCGCCATGGTCTTGCTCATGACCACCACTGCGCCCTTGCTGCCGTTATACCAGACCAGTCCCGGACGCGGGCGGATCGCCGCCGTCGAGGCAATATTGACGAACACGCCGCCGCCCTGGCCGCGAAAATGCGGCACAAAATGCTTGGCGCTCAAGAAGATGCTTTTGACGTTGACCGCAAACACCCGGTCGAATTCGGCTTCGTCGACTTCCAGCATCGGCCGGTTGCGGTGGGTGGTACCGGCGTTGTTGATGACGATATCGAGGCCGCCGAACTGCTCCAAAGTGCCACGCAGCAGGGCGCCCATGCTTTCATCGTTGGCCACGTTGACCTCGATGAAATGCGCATGGCCGCCGCTTTCGGCGATTTCATTGACCACCCGCTGACCGCCGACGGCGTTCATGTCGGCGACGATGACCTTGGCGCCCTGGCGCGCGAAAGTCTTGGCGATGCCCTCGCCAAACCCCGAACCGGCGCCGGTGACGATCGCGACTTTATTGGCTAAACGCATGGTGTGTTCTCCGTTCTTGTTGTTGTGAGGAATCAACCGTGTTTGATCGCAATGGTCTTCAAGGTGGTAAAGCCCAGCAGCGCCTCGAAGCCTTTTTCCCGTCCATACCCGCTGGCCTTCACGCCGCCGAATGGCAATTCAACGCCGCCACCGGCGCCATAGTTATTGATGAACACCTGGCCACAACGCAGGGTGCGCGCCAGGCGCATTTGCCGCGCGCCATCGCGGGTCCACACGCCGGCCACCAGGCCGAACTCGGTGCCGTTGGCCAGGCGAATCGCTTCGGCTTCATCATCGAAGGGCATCACGGCCAGCACCGGGCCGAACACTTCCTGTTGCGCCAGGCGACTGTCAGGCGGCACATCGCGAAACAGCACCGCCTCCTGGAAATACCCGCCGCTGCCGGCCTCGGCCACCACCGTTCCGCGCGCGGCGACGGTGATCCCTTCCTGTTCGGCTTGACGAATAAACTCGCGCACCAGGCGCAGCTGCTTCTGATTGATCAGCGGGCCCATGTCCAGGTCCAGCGCCGAAGGCCCGGCGCGCAGTTCGCTGAAACGTTGGCTGAGGCGTGCGAGCAGGGTTTCGTAAATGCTGCGTTCCACCAGCAAACGGCTGCCGGCGGAGCAGGTTTGCCCGCAGTTCTGAATGATGGCGTTGACCAGCACCGGCAACGCTTCATCCAGGTCGGCATCGGCGAACACCAGTTGCGGCGACTTGCCGCCCAACTCCAGGGTGACCGGGCAGTGGCGTTCGGCAGCGGCTTTCGACACGGCAGTACCGGTGGCGGTGGAGCCGGTGAACGAAATGTGATCGATGCCCGGGTGTGCACACAACGCCGCGCCGGCTTCGTAGCCGTAACCGGTGACTACGTTGATCGCGCCGGCTGGAAAACCAACCTCGGCAGCGATTTCCGCCAGGCGCAGCAACGACAGGCTGGCATCTTCCGCCGGCTTGACCACGCACGCATTGCCCGCCGCCAACGAGGCGCCGACGCTGCGCCCGAAAATCTGCATCGGGTAATTCCACGGGATGATATGCCCGGTCACCCCGTGGGGTTCGCGCACCGTCAACACCGTGTAGCCGGCCTGGTACGGCAGGGTTTCGCCGTGCAGTTTGTCGGCGGCACCCGCGTAGTATTCGAAATAGCGGGCAAGGGCGGTGGCATCGGCGCGGGCGACTTTCAGCGCCTTGCCGGTGTCCCGCGCCTCGATCTGCGCCAGCTCTTCATGATGTTCCAGCACCGCCACGCCGAGCTTGGCCAGCAAACGGCTGCGCTCCACGGCCGACAACCGGCCCCACGGGCCGTCGAAGGTTTCGCCGAGTGCCAGGCGCGCCGCGCTGATCGCCGCCTCGATATCGGCGGCCGTGCCACGGGCGATGCTCGAATAGGTATCGCCGGTGCTGGGGTCGATCACCGGAATGTCTTCCAGCGAGGTCGACGCCAGCCATTGGTTGGCGATGTAATGTGCGTTGGTCATGTTCAGCTCCTGTTCCCTGCGACGCATTCGGCGATGGCGCGACCCACTTCGACAGTGCTGGCGCTGCCGCCCATTTCCCGGGTGCGCGGGCCTTCGGCAAGCACCGTTTCGATGGCGGACACGATGGCTGCCGCCGCTTCCTGGTAAAGCGGATCACCGTCGCTCAGGTGCTCGATCATCAGCGCGGCCGACCAGATCTGCCCGATGGGATTGGCGACACCGAGCCCGGCAATATCCGGCGCGGAACCGTGCACCGGCTCGAACAGCGACGGGTAGCGCCGCTCCGGATTGAGGTTGGCCGACGGCGCGATGCCGATGGTGCCGGTGCACGCCGGGCCGAGGTCGGAAAGGATGTCGCCGAACAGGTTGGAGGCCACCACCACATCGAACCAGTCGGGATGCTGCACGAAGTGCGCGCACAGAATGTCGATGTGGAACTTGGCGGTCTTCACGTCCGGGTAGCGCCGGGCAATTTCGTTAACCCGCTCGTCCCAGAACGGCATGGTGATCGAGATACCATTGGATTTGGTCGCCGCCACCAGGTTTTTCCGCGGCCGCTGTTGCGCCAGTTTGAAGGCGTAGTCCACCACGCGGTCCACGCCTTCGCGGGAGAAGATCGACTCCTGCACTGCGATTTCCCGCGCCGTGCCTTCCCACATGCGGCCGCCAACGCTGGAGTATTCGCCCTCGGTATTTTCCCGCACCACGATAAAGTCGATGTCCCCCGGCACGCGGCCGGCCAGCGGGCAGGGCACGCCGGGCATCAGGCGCACCGGGCGGATATTCACGTATTGATCGAACTGGCGGCGGATCTTCAGCAGCGACTCCCACACCGCAGTGTGGTCGGCAATGATGTCGGGCGCACCCACCGCGCCGAAGAAGATCGCGTCATGGCTGCCGATCTGTTCGGCCCAGTCGTCGGGCATCATCGTGCCGTGGGCCAGGTAGTGTTCGCTGCACCAGGCAAAGTGGTCGAAGTGAAAGTGAATACCGAAGCGCCGGCTGACAGCGTCCAGTACCCGCAGGCCTTCGGGCACCACTTCGCGGCCGATGCCGTCGCCGGGAATCACGGCGATGCGGTGGGTGGGGCGGGTGTGGGATTGGGACACGCCGTGTCTCCTGTCTTGTTTTTATAGGAAGGTCTGGCGGGGGCATTCTTGGCACAGCTGTGACAACAGGGGAATTGCTAATTGTGGAATCGGCCTTCGCAAAATTCGAAGGCCAAAGGTTTACGCAGGGTTGGCACTCAAGTAGTCGAACAGTGCCAGGCTCGTCAGCGACGGCTGTTCCTTGCGCATGCACAGGTACATCTGCCGGTCGGCCCAGCTGTCGTCGATTTCGATAAAGCGCAAGGCCATCTCCTTGCGGAAGATCTGCACCGCGCCCTGTGGCAACACGCCCACACCCTGGCCGGCGGCGATCAAGCGGCACACTGCTTCGAAACTGCGCACCTGCACCCGCAGCCGCAACGGCATGCCGATCGCCGCGGCGGCCTCGGTAATCAACGGGGTGATGGCGGCGTTGTCTTCCAGGCCGACGAAGTCGTAGCCGAGCAAATCCTCGAAGCGCGCATGGCGCATTTTCAGTGGGTGGTCATTGGGCACGAGCAGGCACAGGCGGTCCTGGCAGTAGGGCTCGAACCGCAGCTCTTCGCTGGGGCGGGTGGTGACGATACCGACATCCGCCACGCCCTCGCGCACGGCCTGGAGGATCTCCCGGCTGCGCTCCTCGCGAATATCCAGGCGGATGCCCGGGTGCAAGGTGTTCCACTGGGTCAGTTGGCGCGGCAGTTCCTGGCTCATCGCCGAACTGTTGGCGTACAGGCAAACCCGGCCGGTGGCGCCCTTGGCGTAATCGGCGAGATCGGCGTGCATGCCGTCCACGGCCCGCAGGATCGATTGTGCATGCTGGGCCAATACTTCCCCGGCTGCCGTCGGTGAAACGCCGGTGGAGGTGCGGGTCAGCAGGGCGACCTTGAAGTGCTGCTCCAGCAGCGACAGGCGTCGGCTGGCGGCAGAGAGGGAGAGATGGGATTGCTCGGCCGCCCGGGACAGGTTGCCCAGCTTGACCGCCTTGAGGAACAGCTCGATGGAAGTGAGGTCGGGGGACATGCCGGGGTCCTTGTGCGCAGTGGTTGGGAAACTACGCAGTTGGCGTTCGGCTGTCCAATGTCCGGCAAACAACCCGGGTGCAGGCAGATCTGCTTTCTGTAGGAGCTGGCTTGCCTGCGATAGCATCACCGAGGTGCATCTGACACACCGAGGTGCCTGCATCGCAGGCAAGCCAGCTCCTACATTGACTAGGGTTAGAAGTCGATACTGGCCGACAGCTTGGCCACGCGCGGGTCACCTTGGGTCAGGTAGCCGCCGAGTGCCGATTCCCAGTACTTGGTATTGGCGACGTTCTCCACAGTGGCGCCGAGGGTGACGTCTCGCTGGTCCACCTTGAAGGTGTAGCGGGCGCCCACGTCGAAGCGGTTCCAGGCGGGCAGGCTGAGGTTGTTGGCCGCGTCGGCATATTGGCCGCCGGTGCGCAGCATCCGTCCGTTGACTGTCACGCCTTGCAGGCCTGGTACATCCCAGTCCACGCCGGCATTCAGTTGGAAGGTCGGTACGCCGATGGCGCGGTTGCCGTCGTTGGCGCCGTTCTGGGTGCCGTGGACTTCGGTGTGGATGATGGTTGCGCCGCCCAGCAGGCGCAGGCCGGCGATCGGTTCACCGAACACGTTGAGCTCAACGCCTTTGTTGACTTGCTCGCCCTGGCGAACATAGGTGGCGCTCAAGCCGTCGGCGCTGAGTTGTGAGTAACCGTCGGTTGGTTGCTCGATGCGATACACACCCAGGGTTGCGCCATAGGTACCCATGTCGAGCTTGACCCCGGCTTCGGTCTGTTTCGAGCGCGCCGGGGCATAGGCCTGGCCGGCGTTGGTAATGGGTGCGGTGCCGGCGTTCTGAGGTGCGGTCGGGCCCTGGGCCAAGCCTTCGATATGGTTGGCATAGAACGACACGTGGTCCCACGGCTTGAACACCAGGCCGTACACCGGTGTGGTGATCGACTTGTCGTAATTGGCGTTACGTGGGCCCGACCCGTAGGCATACCCTTGGACCACCAGTTCCTGGCGGCGCAACCCGGCGGTCACCAGCAAGCGATCATCCATAAAGCCCAGGGTGTCCGAGACCGCTGCACTGCGGGCGAAGGTCTTGGCGGTGATGCCCGGATCGTTCAGGTCGCCGCCGACGAAACTGCCCTTGACCGGTTCGGCAACGTCCACCGGGTTATAGATATTGCTGGCGTGGCCGTTGAGGTCGAAGTCATAGGCGTTGCGCGTCTGGGCCCAGATCCCGGTCAACCCGAAGTTCAGTTTGTGGCTGACAGCGCCGGTCTGGAACTTGCCATTCAAGCCCGCCATCAGGCTGGTGTTGTCTTCCTGGTGGGCGATGCGCGAGCCGCTGACGGTGGCATTGCCCAGGGTGTCATTCAACGTGACCGAGGAGTAACGGCCAATCTCGTTGGTGTGCTTGGCGCCGCCCGCGATGTAGGCGGTCCAGTTGTCATTCAGGTCGTACTCGGCGCGCAACATGCCGAAAGTGTCTTCCAGGCTGCTGGTGCCCCAGCTCGGCGCGTAGTTGGTGTCGGCCGAAGGCGCGTTGGGGATATGGGTCAGGTTCTGGCCGAGCAACACGGTGTTGCGCCCGCCATTGATCTGCTGTTTCGAGTAGACAAAGTCTCCCGACAAACGCAGCGCATCACCGCGATAGTCCAGGCCAACCGCAAACAGCTTCGAACGCTGGCTCTCGTCATCGATCCCGGTGTCGCCTTCGCGCTGGGAAATATTCACCCGTGCGCCAAAACGATTGTCCTCGCCAAAACGTTGCCCGATATCCAGGTGCTCGCCGACCCGGCCATCGCTGCTGATGTCGGTGCTGAAACGCCGCAACGGCACATCATCGGCGCGCTTGGGTTGCAGGTTCACACCGCCGCCAATCCCGGAGCCGCCGGGCGTCACGCCGTTGATAAAGGCGTTGGGGCCCTTGAACACTTCAACCCGCTCCAGGGCGTCGGTGGACATGATCTGGCGCGGCAGGATGCCGTACAGACCGTTGAACGAAATGTCATCGCCGTTCAGCGGCAGGCCACGGATCACAAAGGCCTGGGCCTGGTTCGCGTACCCCGACGCCTGGCGCACGGACGAATCGTTGAGCAGCACATCGCCGACGTTCTCGGCCTGCTGGTCACGGATCAATTTTTCGGTGTAGGAAGACATGCTGAAGGGCACGTCCATGATGTCCTGGTTGCCCAGCACCCCCAGTTGCCCGCCACGGGCGACCTGGCCGCCGGCGTACACCGGGGGCAGGGCGTTGGGCGTGGCCGCGTCGGCGCTGATGGTGGTAGCACCCAATTCCAGAGCCTTGCCGTCCTGACTGTTGTTCGCATCCTGCGGGGTTTCTGGAGTGGCGGCGTGAGCGGCGAGGCTCAGGGAGCAGCAAAGGGCGAGCAGGGTAGGGCGAAACGGCACAGCCAAACGGGTGGAAGTGGGCATGGTCGATCCTGACGGCGAACCGTCAATGTGAGGAAAAGGGCAACAACGTTGCGCGTCCTCGCTGCGCGGATACGACTCCGGTGCGAATGATAGTAATTGTCATTAATGTTCTGCAACAAGTTTGTGAGATTACTCTCTCCGTATACGTAGGCCATTTCGGTTAAATCGCCGCGCCGTGGCACAGGCCGAGTAGAATCACGCCCTGAAAGTGATTCTTGAGGTGTGGCAAGGTGGATTTACAGCAGGGGTTTGTCCTGACCCGGCATTGGCGCGACACCCCGGCGGGCACGGAGGTCAGCTTTTGGCTGGCTACCGATCAAGGCCCCAGGTTCGTGCGCTTGCCGGTGCAGACCTCCGTGATGTTCATCCCGCAAGCCCATCGCAAGCCGGCCGAGCTGCAGCTCAAGGGCGAGCGCGGTATCGAGTTGCGTGACCTGGCGCTCTGCGACTTCCACCATCGCCCGGTGCTGGGCCTCTACACCCAACAGCATCGCCAATTGATGGACCTGGAAAAGCGCCTGCGTCGAGCCGGCATCGACGTCTACGAAGGCGATGTGCGCCCGCCCGATCGCTACATGATGGAGCGCTTCATCACCGCGCCGGTGTTGTTCGGCGGCAAAGCGGGCGAGGGCGGCATGCTGGTGGAGGCGCAGATGAAACCCGCGCCGGATTACCGCCCGCCCCTCAAGCTGGTGTCGCTGGACATCGAGACCACCGCCCAGGGCGACCTGTATTCCATCGCCCTGGAAGGTTGCGGCGAGCGCCAGGTGTACATGCTCGGCCCGCCCAACAACACCGATGCGGTGGACTTCAAGCTCGACTACTGCGACACCCGCGCCGAACTCCTCGAACGCCTGAATGTGTGGCTCGCCACCCATGACCCCGACGCGATCATCGGCTGGAACCTGGTGCAGTTCGACCTGCGCGTGCTGCACGAACACGCGCAACGCCTGAACGTGCCGCTGCTGCTGGGCCGTGGCGGCGATGCCATGGGCTGGCGCGAGCACGGCAGCCGCAATCACTACTTCGCGGCAGCGGCCGGGCGGTTGATCATCGATGGCATCGAAGCCTTGCGCTCGGCCACCTGGAGTTTCGAATCCTTCAGCCTGGAAAACGTCGCCCAGACCTTGCTCGGTGAAGGTAAATCGATCTCCACGCCGTACCAGCGCATGGACGAAATCAACCGCATGTTCGCCGAGGACAAGCCCGCGCTGGCACGCTACAACCTCAAGGACTGCGAGCTGGTCACGCGGATTTTCGAGAAGACCGAGCTGCTGAAATTCCTCCTCGAACGAGCCAGCGTCACCGGCTTGCCGGCAGACCGCAACGGCGGTTCGGTGGCAGCGTTCACGCACCTGTACATGCCGCTGATGCACCGCCAGGGTTTCGTCGCGCCGAACCTGGGAGACAAACCACCCCAGGCCAGCCCCGGCGGGTTTGTCATGGATTCGCGCCCGGGCCTCTACGAGTCGGTGCTGGTGCTTGACTACAAAAGCCTCTACCCGTCGATCATTCGCAGCTTTCTGATCGACCCGGTGGGCCTGATCGAAGGCCTGCGTCACCCCGAAGACAGCGAGTCGGTGGAAGGCTTTCGCGGTGCGCGGTTTTCCCGCACCCGGCATTGCCTGCCGTCGATTGTCGCGCGGGTTTCCGAGGGCCGCGAAGTGGCCAAGCGCGAACACAACGCGCCGCTGTCACAGGCGCTGAAGATCATCATGAACGCCTTCTACGGCGTACTCGGATCCAGTGGTTGCCGCTTCTTCGACACGCGACTGGCATCGTCCATCACCCTGCGCGGCCACCAGATCATGCGCCAGACCCGCGAGCTGGTCGAAGCCCGGGGTTATGAGGTGATCTACGGCGATACCGACTCGACTTTTGTCTGGCTCGGCAGCCCCCATTCCCAGGAAGACGCGACGCGCATCGGCCTGGACCTGGTGCAGCACGTCAACACCTGGTGGCGCGAGCGGCTGCAGAATGAGTTCGGCCTGCAAAGCGCCCTGGAACTGCAATACGAAACCCACTTCAGCCGCTTCCTGATGCCGACCATTCGTGGTGCGGAAGAGGGCAGCAAAAAGCGCTACGCCGGGCTGGTCACCCGTGCCGACGGCAGCGAAGAAATGGTCTACAAGGGCCTGGAAACCGTACGCAGCGACTGGTCGCCCCTGGCCCGGCAATTCCAGCAGGAACTCTACCAGCGCATCTTCCACCGCCAGCCCCACCAGGATTATGTGCGCGACTACGTACGTCGCACCTTGAGCGGCGAGCTCGACGACCTGCTGATCTACCGCAAGCGCCTGCGCCGGCAACTGGGCGACTACGAGCGCAACGTACCGCCCCACGTGCGCGCCGCGCGGCTGGCCGACGAATACAACGACCGCCAGGGCCGCCCGCGCCAGTACCAGAACGGTGGCTGGATCAGCTACGTGATCAGCGTCAACGGCCCCGAACCGCTGGAAGTGCGCCAGGCACCGATCGACTACGACCACTACGTCACCCGGCAACTGCAACCGGTGGCGGACGCGATCCTGCCGTTTGTAAACGATGACTTCGGCACCCTGGTGGGCGGCCAGATGGGCTTGTTCTGAAACGGCTTGCCTTGAGGTGGCGAGAGCCTGCAATCTTGGCCACTGACGACCACCATACAGCGCAGCCCTCCCATGACTGAAATCACCCTGACCGGCACCACGGTCGAACTCCGGCCCCTGCAACGCGAACACGCCACCGCCCTGGTACAGGCTGCTGCCGACGGGCAGTTGTGGAACCTCAAGGTCACCAACGTGCCGGGGCCCGACACCGTCGAAAAGTACGTGGACATTGCCCTGGCCGGGCGTGAGGCGGGCACCGTGATGCCGTTTGTCATCGTGCGCCGCGACACCGGTGAAGTGGTGGGCAGCACCCGGTTCTGGAAGGTCGACCGGGTCAATCGCAAGCTGGAGATCGGCCACACGTTTATCAGCCAGTCGGTGCAGAAGTCCGGGGTCAACACCGAGGCCAAGCTGTTGCTGCTGACCCACGCGTTTGAAGTGATGGAGTGCGTGCGGGTGCAGTTCACCACCGATGAACTCAACGAAAAATCCCGGGCCGCGATCCTGCGCCTCGGCGCGGTACAGGAAGGGATCGTGCGCCACGAGCGCATCATGCCCGATGGCCGCAAGCGCAACTCGGTGCGCTTCAGCATCATTGATCCGGAATGGCCACAGGTGAAGGCGGGGTTGCAAGCCAGGCTGGCTCGCTAGGGCTTATGGCTCAGCTCTTCCACCAACTCATCCATCCGGTCGGCAATTTTCGGCGTGGTCGACAGCACAAAGCCTTTTTGCGTGCCCACATAGGTCTCGACGATGTACAGCGTGTCGCCCACATCCAGCCCCAGTTCCTGCAAGGCTTCGTCTGGCAGTCGAATGGCGCCGTCGCCGTCCCAGTCTTCGATCGTGACGCGTTTGCTGTGCATGATGGCTTCCCGTTGAACGAATGAACGGCCTAGCCTAACACCTCAATCCACTGCCAGGAGGCTTGGCACTGTGTACACCCTTTACGGAACCCAAGGCACCGGCTCGTGCATCATCGAAATTGCCCTGCAGCGTTGCGGTGTCGAGTGGTGCCAGGTCGACGCCTGCTCCTGGGAAGACCGCGTGGGCAACGAGGCGTTGGCGCGGATCAACCCGCTCAAGCAAATCCCCACTCTGCAACTGCCCAATGGCAGCGTGTTGACGGAAAGCGCGGCGATCCTGATTCACCTGGGCCTGCAGTTTCCCGCCTCAGGGCTGCTGCCCGAGGAGCCCGCCCAAGTCATTCGCGGCCTGGTGTACATCGCCGCCAACTGTTACTCGGCGATTGGCATCATCGACTATCCGGAACGCTGGACCGACAGCCCCGATGCGCAGCAGCATGAACAGCTGATCAGCGGCACCCGTCGCCGCCTGCATGGGGCCTGGGAAGTGTTTGCCGATCAATTTGCCGAGCAACTGTTCACCCCGGCGCAGGTTCCGAATGCACTGGCGATCATGGCTGCGGCGGTGTCGCGTTGGGCAGGCGGGCGGGACGCGCTGCACCAGTCGCGGCCAGAGTTTGCCCGGATGCTGGCGCAGGTGGATGCCCACCCAAACGTAGCGCCGGTATTTGCCCGGCATTGGCCGTCGTGAGCATCCGCAATCAAAAGAAACAATGAGGCGTAAGGTGGCTAAACGCCTTGCGTCGCGGGCGTCCTGACCTACGCTTTCTGAAGTTGTTGTAGGAATCATCCTTGAATTTGACTGTCGCAGACATGAAACTCAAGAACCCTGCATGGAATTCAAAGGAGGTGTGCATGCTCATCCGGTCGCTGACCCTGGCTACCCTGATGGCTTTTACGGGGCCGCTGTTGGCCGCGGATGATCTCAATCCGCTCAAGCAGGACCTGGGCAAGTCCCGTCCGTTGGTGGTGGTGGAGCTCGACTCCGGCAACCCGACGTTGGCCACCCTCAAGAAACAGCTGGACGAGCCTGCCAACAAGCAGTCCTTTGAAGAGCGCAACATGGTGCTGTACACCGTGTCCTTTGGCAGCATCGGCGCTGAAGGCGAGAAGTTCGCCAAGGACGCGAAGGACAACAAGAAGCTCGCACCGCCTGAAACCAACGCGCTGATCCGCGCACTCAAGCTGGGTGCCGGCAGTGGCACCAAGGTGATTCTGGTGGGCAAGGACGGCGAGAAAAAACTCGAGAAGACCGTGCCACCCGACACCCTCAGCCTGGCGGATTTCTTCAGCGCGATTGATCAGATGCCCCAGGCTGAAAAGGACCTTGCCGCGCCGGCCGAACCTGAGCCCGCTGCCCCTGCAGCAGGCAAGCCTGGAGCCAAGGCGGGCAAGAACTCCAAGCATCCAGCGCCACAACCGGCACTGGATGATTGAGCGTTTTTCTGTAGGCGCTGGCTTGCCTGCGATAGCATCACCTCGGTAATTCAGGCACACCGCGGTGATGCCATCGCAGCCTCGCTAAAGCTCGACAGCTCCCACATCACGCCTCAAGCTCCAGGCTTTTCACCGGCCACCGCCGGTGCCTTGCGCACCGGGAACGGGAAGTAGAAAAAACGCAGGAAGGCCACCCGCTTGATCACCTCGCCGATCATCAACGGCACCACCACCGCCACCACCAGCCCGATGCTCGCCGACAGCAGCGGATGCAGCCCGAACCGTTCCATCAAGTCCACCGTCTTGTGTTGAATTTCCCCGTGGAAGATCAACAGAATCAACGTCGACTGCCCGATGTACGTCATCGCCCGCGTCAGCAGCCCCGAGACCATCATCACCCCGGCCAGGGCCCAGCATACATATACGCCGATCACCGCCAGCAAACTGGTCCACAGCCAGTGGTCGTAACGCCGCTGTGCCAGGTCCATGGTGTCCCAGCTGTAGATGAACACCACCGCAAACAACGCCATGGCGCCCAGTAGCGTCAGCAACGAACTCTGGTGGCGACGCAGCACGTCCCGCAGCAAGTAACCAAAGATAAAATAGGTACTGCTGATCAACGTCACATCAATGCTGAACGGCAGCCCCGGCATCGTCCAGGTCTGCCCGCCGACGGTCACCGGCACCTGCCAGAACCACGGCAGGGTCCAGATCCCGAGCATCAATTGCAGGGTGATCACCACGCAGCTCATGGCCAGCGACAAGCCCAGGCGCTGCATCAGCCGCAACATCACCCAGCCGAACAGAATCGCCACCCAGAAGTGCGGCAGGAACCACAGCGCCTGCCATGGAATGGTGTCCACCGAGGCATACAGCACGCCGCCGATGTCCGGCAGCAGTGCCTGGCCGCGCAGCAGGTCGCGGATCAGGATGTACACCAGCATGGTGAAGAAGAACGGCTTGAGCAGTGCATCGGCCTTGCGCACCGCCATCTCGACAAAGGGTTGTTCAGGCTTGAAGAACACCCCGGAGAGAAAGAAGAACAACGGCAGGATAAATACCGCCAGCAGCGGGTACAGCAAGTCCAGGGAACTGGCGACAAACCAGCTGTGCCCGAACACGATGATCAGGATGCCAATGCCCTTGGCAATATCCATTTGAATCCAGCGTTTTTTCACCTGACTGCTCCCACTCTATAAATCTGCCTTGCGCCACGGCTTGAGCCACAGGCCCATGCCCAGCAACACCACGGCCCCCGCCAGGGTGCTCAACCCCAGCTGAAGCCAAATACCTTGAACCCGAAACAACACCAACGCCGCCAAGCCCATCACCAGCCCACTCAGCAACCAGTGCCCCTTCCAGGGCAGGGCGCCGAGCAAGGCCTGGCGTTGCATCAGCAGCAACGCCGTGCACAGCACGCCGGCGAGGGCGGCCAGCGGGATACCCGCCAGGCCAAACACAAACGGCAGCACACCCAGCAGCAACACGTTCACCAGGCTGCCCAGCAACTCGCAGCGCAGCGGTTGGCGGGTGTCGCCGGCGGCGTAGGCATAACGCGCCAACAGGGCGTTCCAGGCGCCGAACACCAGCGGCACGGCAAACCAGGCCAGCAACAGCGGCAACGGCGAATCCACCGACTGCTTGGGCAGCAGCAACGCCACCAGGCTCGGCGCCGCCGCCACCAGGCCGACGCCTGCGGGCAGGGTCAGCAGGCTGGCGGTTTCCAGGCCGCGCTTGAGCAGGGCCAGGCGCTCGTCGCCCTGGCGCCGGCTCATCATGCCCAGCAGCACCTGGTTGAGGCTCATCAGGGCAATCAACGGCAAGTTCATCAGCTTGCGGGCCAGGTTGACCCAGGTCACCGCACCTTCACCCAGCAAGGACGCCACCAGCCGTTCAATCAGCGCCAAACCCTGGCTGGCACCGTTGCTTAAAAGCAGCGGGCCTATGCGTGCGCCCAGCTCGCGCAATTCCAATGTCGAAGCCCGCAGCCGCCACGGCCGCCAGCCCAGGCGCAGCATCGACGGCAACAGCGCCAGGGGCATCAGCAGGCTGCCGGTGAGGCAGGCCAACGCCAGCGAGTGCGGTTGCGTGGCGGTGCCGGCGAGGGCGAGGTAGGTCACCGGCGGCAGGTTGAACAGCAACGAGCCGAGCCCCGCGACCACAAAGCGCTCGCTGGCCTGCAGCGGAATACTGAACAGCGCATGCAGCATCAGCCCCGGTACACTCCAGGCGAGAATCTGCAAGTTGCTGCTGGCGAGGCTGGTGGCCGTCGCCGCCAGCCCCGGGCCGAGCAGTTGCACCAGCCATGGCGCCAGCAACGTCAGCAGCAGGCTGGTCACCAGGGCGATCAGCAACAGCGCCGGGAACAACACCGCCAGCCAGTCCAGGCGCTCGCCGTCCTTGCGTTGCAGGTACAGCGGCAGGGCGGCGGCACTCAGCACACCCCCGGCCAGGGACATGCGCAACGCTTCGGGCAAGAACAGCGCGATCAGGAACGCATCGCTGCGCTCGCCCGCACCCCACGCCGCCACCAGCAACCACTCACGGGCAAACCCGAGGCACAACCCCAGCAAGGTTGCCAGGGTCAACCAGAACGCCGATCCGAGCATGCCTAGGGCCCGACGCTATTGAACACAGGCTTGCGATGCGCCACGGTCTTGACCTTTGGCAGACGCGCCGGAAACAGCCGCCGCGCCTCCAGCACGTTGATCCCCACCATCAGCCAGAACAGCGCAATCATCACCAGGGCGAAGCTGAAGTAGTGGTCAAAAAAGCCGCTGACCAGCGCCGACAGAATCCCCGCCGTGCTGCCCAGCCAGATCGCATTGTCCTTGGTCAGGCGGATCGGGCCGATTTCCGGACGGGACTCGCGCCACCAGCGCCAGGTCACTGCGATAAACAGCAGCATGCTGATCACCCCGGTCTTGTAGACGAAATTCAGCCACAGGTTGGAAATCCCCAGCAGGTGCGTACCCGGCACTGGAGGGTCAACCTTGAAGCCAATGCCCAGCGGGTAACTGGCCACGGCCTGGGGGAACATGCGGTATTCGTCAAAGCGCACTTCGGTACTCGCGTTCTGCGCCGAAAAGATTGTCGCCAGACGTTCCTGCAACGGTGGGTACGACAGCACCAGCGCCACGGCCAACGCCACGCCGATCATCAGCAAACGCCCGGTGTACGGCACCCGCCGCGACGCCATCCAGATCAGCACCAGCGCCAGGCTGACCATCGCCCCCCGGCTGCTGGCCAACAGCAGGGCCGCCGCACCCAGGCAGGCAACGCCCAGGCCGAGACCGCGTTTCCAGCCGGTGTTGGTGATGCCGTAGCAGAACGCCAATGGCAGCAGCAGCGCCATGATCCCGCCGGTGGCATTCGGGTGCATCCATGGCGAACCCATCCGCGAGGCCATGGCACCCAGGCCCAAGGACAAGGTGTCGAGGCTGCCGTAGTTCATCAGGGTCAAGATCGGCAACATGCCCGAGGCCGAGCGCGAGCGGATAAATACACCGATGGACATCACCAGCATCGCCAGTGTGCCCAGCAACAAGGCGATCACCAGGGCTTCGCGGTTCTTCTGTTCAACCAGCAGCTTGGCGGCGAGGAACAGCACCGACAGGTTCAGCAGCCAACGCAACCAGTTCGCCACGCCGCTGGCCTCGGCGGTGATGCTGACCTGGCCGACGATAAACGGCACCACTGTGAAGATCATCAGCCACATCAACATGCGGTCGGTAGGGCGCCGCGACAGCGGTGGGGCGGCCGGCAGGCGCGAGAGGAAACCGTGCCAGATCACCGCCGCCCAGGTCAGGGCGATCAGCGCCTCACTGACCGTACTGCGAATCCCCAGGTTGAGGGTGGAGTAGGGCATGAACGTCGCCACCAGGGCGAACAGCAGCAGCCCCCAGAACGGGAACCGCAGAATCGTCACGGCAGCGGCCAGGCCGATCACTGCCAGCACGGCCTTGACCGGGGAAAGAAACAGGATCAACCCACCAAACAGCAGGCCGAAGACGATGGCGACGAGGCTACCCAGTGAGATTCTCAATTCAATTCCTCGATCAGTTCGGCCAGGCGCCGACGGTAGGCCTGGTGGTTGAAGCGTTCGGCCCAGCTGCGTAACTGTTCAGGTGGTTGTTCGACGGGTTGGTCGGCCAGGTGCAGCATCAATTGCACCAGCGCCGCGCCGTCCGTGGGTGAAAACCGCGGTGCCAGCGGCGGGGTGATTTCGTCCAGCGAGGTACCGCTGGCCACCGCCACCGGAGTGCCGACGCTCAGGGCTTCGATCACCGGCAAGCCAAAGCCTTCCGCGTAGGAAGGCTGCCACAGGCGCAAGGCCTTGCGGTAGAGCCCGTGCAATTCAGCGTCGGATACGCCGCTCAAGGCGCGTATCCCCGGGTAGTTGCGTTGTGCTTCGGGCAAATGCTCCAGGCTGCCCACCAGCACCAGTTCCGGCACGCTCGGCGACTGGCTGCGCGCTTGCTGCCAGGCGTCCACCAGGAACGGCACGTTCTTGCGCAATTCCCGGGTACCCACCAGCAGCCAGTAGCGCTCGGGCAGTTGCCGGGCCGAGAGGTCCGCCGGCAGTCCGACAAAACCGACCACCTGGTTGGGCAACACGCGAATCTTGCCTGCCGCCTTGGGAAACAGCCGCGCGGTTTCGTCGGCACTGTACTGCGAAGGCGTCCACACCCGGTCTGCCGTGTGCACCGCATAGGTGATCGACAGCCGATCACTGGCCTTGTAGATCAGCGCCTTCAGGCGGTTGGCGTGATAGTTGTCCAGGGTGATCTGAAACAGGTCATGCAGCAGCACCACGGTGCGCAGGCCCTGGGGTTTGGGCGGCAGCGGCAGGCCCATATTGAAGGTGCTGATGTACACATCGATATGCTCATTGCGCAGCGCCTTGGGCAGGTAGCCCGCCTCGAAACGCAGGCGCTGGTGCGGCTGGTGCATGGCGGTCTTGGCGCAGCCCCAGTCCGGGCAATGCACGTTCAGGCGCAGCTCATCCCCCAGCGGCGCGACGCTGAAGCGTTCGAGCTCGATGCCGGGCAGGGTGCGCAGGGCATCTTCCAGGGCGTACACCTGGCGACTGATGCCTGATTGCGGCGAGGTGCCGACGGTGCGGTAATCGAGGCCTATGCGCATGCCGGCTCCTTTTGGCTCTGGGGCGACAGTTGCGCGTACACCTGCTCCAGCTGGCTGGCGGCGACGCTCCAGTCATGGGCACGGCGCACATAGGCGCGACCGGCTTCGCCCATGGGAGCAGCGACTTCAGGCTGTTGCAGCAGGCGCACCACGGCGTCGGCCAGGCTTTCAGCGGTCTGGCCGCCGAGGTAATCCAGGCCTTCCACCAGGTCCAGGCCGGACACCCCCTGGTCGGTACTCGCCAGCGGCAGGCCGGCGGCCAGGGCTTCAAGCACCTTGAGCTTGGAGCCGCCGCCATGGCGCAACGGCGCCAGAAACACCGAGCAACTCGATTGCAGGGCCAGCAGGTTGGGGACAAAGCCCTGCCATTCGATGCGTCCGTCCTGCCAGCGTTCGCGCCAGCTTTCCGGCATGCCGAAACCGCAGACGCTCATGCGTGCGTCGGGGCAGCGGGCCCACACTTTCGGCAGGATCTCATCCAGTGCCCACTCGATGGCATCGACGTTGGGCGCGTATTCGTAGTTGCCCAGAAACAGCACGCGGCGGGTCGTCGGGTCGGGTCGGGCAGCAGCGAAGTGCGCGCAATCCACCCCGTTGACCACCACCGGTACCGGCTTGCCGGCAATCTGCGCCAGGGTCTGGGCGTCGGCGTCGGTCACGGCGACCACTTGCGCGGCCTGGCGCATCACCCGGTGTTCCCAGCGGCCGTAGCGCCATTGATCGTAGCGTATGAACGGCAACGCCCAGCCGGGCAGGCGGTCGTAAGTCGCGGCGCCGAGGGACGATTCGACATTGTGTTCGGTCAGCACAAACGGCTGGGAGCGACGGGCCAATGCAGCTTCGTAAGGCTGGAAGGTGTAGGTATGTTCGATCTGCACCACGTCCCAATGCTCGGTCAGCAAGCGCTCGAAGGTGTCCTGCAGTTCACCCGACAGGCCATTCACACTGGCCAGCAACGGGTACGGCGCAAACAGCCCGGCCAGCAGGGTCTTCAGGCTGCGCAGCGGGCGTCGGGGGAGGATGATCACCTGTTCCAGAAAGGCTTCCAGCACGTGGCGATCCGTCAGCGATACCGCATGTTTGTCGTGCAGCAGCAAGGTGATCCGATGCCCGCGCGCAGCCAGGCTGCGCAGCAAATGAAACTGGCGCGTCTTGCCGCCGCTGGTAGCGGGCCAAGGCGAGTAGGGCAGGATCCAGAGGATGCGCATGGGTGGCTTCAATCCCATAACAGAATTTGCAGGTTCGGCTTGACCGGTACGTCCAGTCCATTGGTGCCACTCAACGGTGTTTCGGTGCCGCGCAACGGGTCATACAAGGTGGCGGTGGTCATGCCCGGCAAGTGCGCGCTGCCGCCACGGGCCGACCAGAAGAACCACACCTTGCGCCCGTCGGCACGGGACCAGCCGATGCTGAACAGGCCATCGGGCAACTGATCGGCGGTGGGTGGGTCGCCGGGGGTCAATTTGGGCCCGCTCACCTGCAGGAAATTCTGCAGCGCGGTGTACGACGGCTTGGGGTTGGCGTCGATGTCGAGCAAGCCATAACTCTGGTCGCGCACGCTGGCGCGCTGGTCCAGGTCGCTCAGGGTGAACAGGAAGATCTTGTCGAAATCCAGCGCGCTCATCAGCGCGACGCGGCGCACGATGTAGTCGGCCTGGCCCTGGGTGGTGATGAAGTCCTGCACCTCTTTCGGGCCTTTGTAGGTCGACCAGCCCCACTCGGTGCTCCACAGGGTATTCACCCCGGCTGCCCGCAGTTTCTGGTTGAGGGCGCTGGTTTTTTCGACAAAGTCGAGGTTCGACGGCGTGTTGCCTTCGGGCAATTGGGTGTAGGGGTGATAGGACATGACGGTATTCAGGCTCGGCACGCCCAGTTGCAGCAGCCCGTCGAGCATGTTCTGGCCGTTGGGCATTTCGCTGAAGAATGCCATGCCGGCGGCCACCACCGGTTTGTTCGGGTTCACCACCCGCAACGCGGCGGCGGTGACTTGCAACAGGTTCGCATAGCCGGCCGGGTCGGCGGCGGGGCGCCAGAACCCCAGCAGGTTCGGTTCGTTCCACACCTGCCACGCATCTACGCTGGGGTAACGCTGTTCCAGCAATGCCATGCGGTTGGCGAAGATATTCGGGTCCTTGGGCGGGAACTGGTCCTGGTACGGCGAGGAGGCGGGCGCGGTGGTGGCGAACTTCGCCGAGCCCACCAGGTAGAACACCGACTTGATCTGGTTCTGCTGCAGCTTGTTCACCAGTTCGTCGAGGGTCGCGACGTTGTACTGGTTCTCGGCGGTTTCCAGCTGGTCCCAGTGCAGGTCCAGTCGCACCCACTCCAAGCCCAGGGCCTTGAGGCGGTCGATCTGCTTCTGATAACGCTCGGGGCTGAACCACAGGAACTGCGCGTTCACCCCCAGGAAGTCCTTCCACACGACCTCTTTGCTGCCCCTGAGCACATGGCTCTCGGCATCGGCCGGGCGGCCCCAGAGAAAGGCGGTCAAACCCAGCGCAGCGACGACTGCGAGGGTAGCGAGGTAAGTCCGTTTACGCGCCATGGTTGCCTCCTGCAACGGTTTGCTCAAACAGGCTCGCGAACTTCTGCGCGGTCACTGGCCACAACCGTTCGCGGCCAATGGCGGCGGCGCGTGCGGCCCAGTCCGTGGCCATGTGCGGGTTGCGTGCGAGCCGCAGCAGTTGTTCGCTCAAGGCGGCTACATCGCCTTGTGGATAGATGGCGCCATTGCCGCTGGCGACTTCCTCGGCAAACGCCCTGGCATCGGAGGTGATCGCGCCGCGCCCGCAGGCGGCAGCCCAGGACAATGCGCCGCTGGTGCCGCGCTGGCGGCCCAGCAGGCCGAGCTTTTTCGATTCGCGATACGGCAGCACCATCACATGGTGCGCCTGGATCGTCTGCGGGATCTCGCTGGCCGGCAAATTCAGCCGCCAGTCGATGGAGCCTGCCAGGCCGAGTTCGGCAATCTGGCTGTTCAACTGCTCCAGGTAATTGCCGCCTGTGCCAAACGCCATTTCGGCGGCAGTGCCACCGGCCAGGGTCAGGCGCACACGGTCACGCAATTCGGGGGCTTTTTCGAAGGCGGCGGCCAGGGCCTGCAACAGGTCTTCGATGCCTTTGCCACGGTAGATAAAACCGAAATACAACAGGTGCAGCGTATCCAGCGGCGGCAAGGCCACCGGCGGGATATCCAGGTTGGCGTGGTTGATCACCGCCACCTTGCCGGCGGGCAATTGCATGCGCGCCGTCAGGCAGTCGGCGCCCAGGCGGGTGAGGGTCACCAGCCGGGTCAGGCCCTGGGCGACGTGACGTTCTTCGCGCAGGGTCAAGGGATCGGCCAGCACCACTGCCGCCTGGGGAAATGGGCTGGGCAAGGATTCCAGCAGGTTCAGCGGAAAGGGCAATTGCTCGCGCCGCCAGACCATGCGTTCCGGGTCATGCACCGTGGCGGTCAACGGCAGGGCGGGGTAGGCCTTGCGCAATTCGCGCAGGGCCAGGAACTCCCCCAGCCGCCCACCGCCCAGCTCGGCGTGGACCAGGTCAACACCCTGCCAGTCGAAACCGGCAATGGCTTGCTTGATCGCCGCCGTGCTGCCGACCACGCCCGTCAAGGGCGTAGCCACCTCGACGCCCAGTTGCTCCAGTGCCGTCTTGAAGTGGTTCGCGTAGTCGGCGATCCCGTTCTTTTCCGGCGGCAGGGGAGCGAGCAGGGCGATGCGCATCAGAACGAACCCCGGTATTTGGCGATGGTTTTCAGCACCTTGACCGGTACCTCGAACTTGCGGCGGTTGATGATAATGCCATCGACCTTGCCGAACGCCGTGGTGAGGATCGACAGTGCGTGTTCCACCACCGGTACCGTGCTTTTTTGCGCTTCCACTACCAGCGCAATCAGGTCGGCACGGCGCAGGTTGATGAACGCATCACGATTGTCCAGCAGCGCCGAAGCATCCAGCAGTACCACCTGGCCCGGAATCGCCGGCTCAACCCCGCCGATCCGCACCCGCACGCCGTTCTCTTCCAGCAACTGGCGCAACTGCTCGACGATAAAGCTCACGCCTTCACCGTGCCGTGCCGAGGTCAGCCCCAGGGTCAGGCCCTGTTCGGCAATACGCTCCAGCGGCAGCAACCCATACAGGCGATAGATGCTCGCGTTGAAGGCGTTGGTGCTTTGCGCGGTGCTGGTGTCCAGCTCCGGCAGCGTGGTCCACAGCGGCAGGCCGAATTTGCCTTCCACCAGGCCGCCGTCGTGGATCCGTTGATCCAGCAGGTAGCACAGGTAGATCACCAGCAGGCCGACCACGATGGAGAACGGGATCGCCAGCAGCAGCATCAGCAGGGTTTTCGGGAAGACGCGCCCAGGGTTCAGGGTAGCTTCTTCGATCACCGCGATGTTACTGATCTGGCTCTTGTCCAGTTCACGGTCGATCCGCGATTTTTCCAGGCTGTCGACATACAGCGCGTAGTTTTTCTCGGTGCCGTTCAACTCACGGGCCAGGCGCGCCAGCTCCGGCTCGATGGCCAGGGCGTCCTTGCGCTGGGCTTCCAGTTCAGTCAGTTGCTTCTGCTGTTGCACCAACTGTGTACGCAGCGACTGGTTGCGGCTGGTCTCATCCAGCAGTACCCGTTGCAGGTGGATTTCCAGGGTGTTCGGCGCGCGGTTCTCGGAGCTTTGCACCGTGTCGCTTTCACCGGCGACCTGGGCCTGCATGGCACGGATCGAAGCGTCCAGGGCTTTGACCGGCGGCGCGTTATCCGTATAGGTACGCATCATGTCGGCTTTTTCCAGGAGCTTCTGGTTCAGCAGGCGACGCAAGTCTTGTTGCTGCGGGTTCAACGCGATCTGGCGAACCGTGGTCACCTCTTTGGGCTGGCCCTTGAGTTGGTCACGGGTGCTCTGCAACGCCACGTCGGAGGAAGCGATCAGCCGAGTGGAGTTGAACACCTCGCCACGCAGCACGTTGATCCGCTCGGACAAGTCTTCCAGGCGATCGGTGATGCTCGAGGCGCCGATGTCGTTCAAGTGCGCGAGGATCTGCTCCTTGTAGCTCTTGATCTGCGCAGCGCTGGAAGACACCTGGCCTTCATAGAACGCATACAGGCTCTTGCGGCCCAACGCCTGGGTGCGCTCGTCGATGTAGGTCTCGACCCAATCCTTGACCACCGCCTGGGCGATTTGCGGGTCATCCCAGCGGAAGCTGATGTCCATCACCGTAGAGCCGATGGCGTGGGTCACTTCGAAGTTTTTCTCCAGGCTTTTCGCCAGGCGTTCCACCGGGGTGGTTTCTTCGACGATGCCAACGGTTTCCAGCACCACTCGCACACCGTCAAATACGGCACTGATGCCTTTCTTGACGTACCACTTGGTGCGCTTCCACACGCCTTCCGGCGGCTGCATCTTGTCCATCACGTCGAGGTAATGCTCGGCCACTGCACGCACGATAGGGCGGCCGGTCAGCAGGCGCTCTTCGTCGACAATCGGGTCGCGCTGGGTGCTCGGCATGACGATTGGCTGACGGTTGTCGACCTCGATCGGCATCGTCGAGTCACGCCCTGGTTTTACCAGCAATCGCGCGGTGGATTCATACTTGGCCGGCAGCAGGAACGCCCCCAGCAAAATGATCACCAGCGCGGCAATCGCCGCCAGTTTGAACTCGTGCTTGAAGATGAAGAACAGACGCAGAAGATCACGAAAAGAACGGATCTCGATCATGGGATGTCGCTCCTTTAGTGGTTCGTGGTGTAGCTGTAGCCCACACCAATGGATTTGGTGAAGGGAATCAGCTGGTTCAGGTAAGTGTCCACGCCTTGGATCCGTTCGCCGACGTTGGACTTGGGTACAAACACCACGTCACCGCGTTGCAGCGCCACGGGCTTGCGGCCCAGTGCGCCGTTCTTCAGGTACTGGCTGAAATCGAGGAAGTAGGCGTGGTAGACGCCTTGGCCATCTTCACGCAGCAGGGCGACCATGCTCGCGTTGCCCACCGAGCTCACGCCGCCGGCACCGAGAATCGCCTGCTCCATGGTCGGGGCCGTGGCGATGGAGACAGCCGATGGGTTTAATACCGCGCCGCCGACGATCACCGTGTTGCCCGGCGCCTGGTTGATGTTCACCGTCACCCGAGGCTCGCGATACACCGGTGCGAGTTTCTGGCTCAGCTCGGCGGCGACTTCCGCCGGCGTGCGCCGCGCCACCTGGATCGGCCCCAGGAAGGGATAGTTGATCTTGCCGTCGTTCTGCACGGTGTACAGCGTCAGCTCGTAAATCGTGCTGACGTTGAACGCCGACAGAGTTGGCATTTCCCCGGCATCGCGGACAATCCGCAACTGGTCGCCGATGCGGATCCGCTCCACCGCCGGTGGCAGTTGGGCCATGCGATCGAGGGCCTGCTTGCCCTCGTCCACCGTCTTGCCATCGGGCGCGACGATCCGCGCGGGCGTATTGCAGGCGGCCAATGCCATCATGGCCAGGACGAGCAAGGTTCGTTTCATCAAAGGGGTCTTCCTGTAGGTCATGATGCTCACCTCCAATAACCGGGGAACATGCTGATGCGCCGCTTGAGGGCGAGGGGGAGCTGGCGCTCCAGATGGCCCAGCCGGTAGCCGAGCAATTTGAACGCGCTGCGCACCAGTACTTCGGGTACGCGGTGCAATGCACCGGCTTCGCGTAACGCTCGAAGCTCGGCCAGTACATAGCGTTTACCTTCACCGCCGGCATCGCCAAAAGCCTGGCGGATCCACGGCTCGCGGCCGTAGAAAACGCCAATGTCGAAGTAGCGGTGAAACTCATCCATGAGACGGTAATCGTGGGAGTGATAGACCAGGGCGGTGGCGGCGTAGCGCACCTTGTAGCCTTCCAGCAGCATGCGGGCGGCGACATAGGCGTCCTCGCTGCCGATCACATCCGCGGGGAAGCCACCGACGGCTTGCAGGGCGCTGCGCCGGTACACCGAAAACGAATCCGAGCTGAAGCAGGTCTTGATCCCCAGCTCCGGCGCATCAGCCAGGCTTTTGCTGCGGCTTTGCGGCGGGTAATTGAAGTGGCGTGACTGGGCGCCCAGCACGCCGGCATCCGGGTGCGGCAACTGGCGGCCGTAAGCGACGCCGTTGAGCGGGTCCAGTTCCAGTTCGCCCACCAGGTTGGCGAACGTCTCGGGTTCGGCGGGGATCGCGTCCTGGGTCATCACGATCAGCGCGTCGCCGTCGACTTGCTCGCTGGCCCAGCGGCGGGTGCCGCCATGGTTGAAGTCCTTGGCATCGATCACTTCGACCCGTGCGCCGAACTCGCGAAAACGCGCCACGGTGTCATCGCTGGAAGCGCTGTCGACCACCAGGGTTTCGTCCGGTTGCAGGGTTTGCATGCGCAGCGCCGGCAGCAGCCGGTCGAGGTGGCTGGAAGCGTTGCGGGTCGGGATGATCAGGGCGGTACGCATCACTTCTTCACTTCGGCCGGAGCCCGGCCGTAGATGTCGTCAAAACGCACAATGTCGTCTTCGCCCAGGTACTCGCCGCTCTGCACCTCGATCATCACCAGGTCGATGATGCCGGGGTTGGTCAGGCGGTGCTTGTGCCCGGCCGGAATGTAGGTGGACTCGTTGGCGTTGATCAGGAATTCACGGTCGCCGTTGGTAATCATCGCCGCGCCGCTGACTACTACCCAGTGCTCGCTGCGGTGATGGTGCATTTGCAGGGACAAGGAGGCCTGGGGCTTGACCACGATGCGCTTGATCTTGAAGCGGCTGCTTTCTTCCAGCACGGTGTAGGTGCCCCACGGCCGGGTGACAGTGCGGTGCAGGCTGAATGCCGGATGGTCCTGGCGCTTGAGCTCGGCGACGATGTAGCGCACGTCCTGGCTGCGCTTGGCGTCGGCAATCAGGATCGCATCCGGGGTGTCGACGACGATCAGGTCGCGCACGCCCACTGCGCCCAGCACGCGCTTGGGCGAGTCGATGTAGCAGTTGTGCACGTCATGCAGGATCGCCTGGCCATTGACCTGGTTGCCGTTGGCGTCGCTGGGGGTGAGTTGGCGCACCGCGTCCCAGGAACCGATATCACTCCAGCCGATGTCGCAGGGCACCACCGCCACTTGCGCGGATTTTTCCATCAGCGCCACGTCGATCGAGATGTCGGGCGCCGCGCCGAAACCTTCAGCGTTCAGCTCGCGCTGACGGCAACTGTTGTTGTTCAGGCTGTGGCCGTGCTCGAGGGCGGCCTTGGCGGCGTCCAGCACGGCGGGGGCGTGCAGCGCCAGTTCCTCCAGCAATGTACCGGCCTTGAAGCAGAACATCCCGGCATTCCACAGGTGCTTGCCGCCGTCCAGGTAGCCCTGGGCGGTGGCCAGGTCGGGCTTCTCGACGAAGCGCTTGACCCGGAACCCCTGGCCCAGCGCCTCGCCTTGTTCGATATAGCCGAAGCCGGTTTCCGGGTGGTCGGGCTGGATGCCGAACGTCACCAGGTAGCCGGCCTCCGCCAGTTCGCGGGCCTGGGTGACGGCATCGGCGAAGGCGCTTTCATCAAGAATCAGATGGTCGGCGGGCAGGATCAGCAACTGCGCCTCGCTGCCGAAGTTTTCCTGTACATGCAGGGCGGCCACGGCGATGGCGGCGGCGGTGTTGCGCCCGAACGGCTCCAGCAACAGGTCAAGGGCCAGATGGGCCTTGTTGACCACGCGGTAGTCATCGAGGGTGCGAAACAGCAGGTCGCGGTTGGTCACCGTCAGCACGCTTTCCACACCCGGCAGGTGACTGGCCCGCAGGAACGTCTTCTGCAGCAGGCTCTGGTCATCACGCATGCGCATGAAAGGCTTGGGCATGTTCTGCCGCGACACCGGCCACAGCCGGGTGCCCGAACCACCGGAAATGATGCAGGGAATCAAGCCGTTGAGGGTGTTCATCAATAGACTTCCTTGGTCGAAAGGACGGCCGGGACCGTCATGAAAACGATGTACAAGTCGAACCACACCGACCACTTCGAGATGTACTCCAGGTCGTACTCAACGCGTTTCTGGATCTTGAACAGGGTGTCGGTTTCACCACGATAGCCGTTGATTTGCGCCCAGCCAGTGATGCCCGGTTTTACCCGGTGGCGCGAGCTGTACTCGCTCACGGCAACTTCGTAGGGCACGCCGGCGGCCTTGGTCGCGGTGGCATGCGGGCGCGGGCCGACCATCGACATGTTGCCCAGCAGCACGTTGAACAGCTGCGGCAGCTCATCGATGCTGGTCTTGCGAATGATCCGGCCCACGCGGGTGATGCGCGGGTCGCCGCGGGTGGTCTGGCGGTCGGCGTTGAAGTCGCTCATCTCGGCGTACATCGAGCGGAACTTGAACACCCGGATCACGTTGTCGTTGTAGCCAAACCGGTTCTGGCGAAACAGCACCGGGCCCTTGGAGTCGAGCTTGATGGCAATCGCCGTGATCAGCATGATCGGCGACAGTGCCACCAGGCCCAGGGTTGCCAGGATCAGGTCTTCACAGCGCTTGATAAACGGCGACCAGCCCCGCAGCGGCACGTGGGAGGTGTTGAACATCAGGATGCCGCCGACATCGGTGATACGGCTGTGGCCATAGCGCAGGGCCGCCATGTCGGGCACCAGCATGACGTTGACCGACATCTGCCGCAGGCGCTTCACCAGCCCGTTGATCCGCTGTTCGGCGGCCCAGGGCAGGGTAATCATCACCTGGTTGACCTGCTCGGAGCGGATCAGTTTTTCCAGGTCGCGCGTGTTGCCCAGCAGCGGCAGGTTGCTCAGTTCCTTGGGGATGCGCTCGGTGCGGTCGTCGATAAAACCGATCAGTCCGGAACGGATATCGCCGTTGCGCTGCAAGTGGTCGGCCACGTGCACGGCGGTGTCGGTGAAGCCGAGGATCACCGTGCGTTGCAGGTATTTGCCGCTGGCCATCAGGTTGCGGAACAGGCGCAGCATCACGATCCGCTCCAGCCCGAACAACGCAAGGCTGGTGATAAACCAGAACGCCAGGTTGCGCGGGCTCAACTGCGGGAACATCAGCAGAATCTGGTACATGAACAGCAGGATGCAAAAGGCCGCGGACCAGGCCACCAGCATGGTGCGAAACCGCAGGCGGTTGCTGAACAGCTCCTCGGAGTAAACCCCCATGGCCTGGAACAGAATGATCGTCAGGATCGCGAAAAACAGCAGCAAGCCGAGAAAGTGCGCGCGCAGTTCGGGGGCCATCGGGTCTGGATAAAACAGCAGGATCAGTGCTGGAAAAACGGCGGTGAGGCCGTGCATCAATTTTACGAAAACAACAAAGAACTCAATGAAACCGGCCCGGGTCAAAAACAGGCTGTCGACTGACGACTTCTCGCGCATAAAAACATCCCTCATTGCACACCAGGGCTTCCTTGTTCGGCTGCTCATCCATAAAGGCAGGGCTTGCTTTATAAGTGGCGCCAGACGAACGGTTACTTCGCTGGGTAATACGCAATTACCTATCTATCTGCAGGGAATTTGCGGGGTAATGGCTAAATGATGGTTCCCTTTTCGTCGCTCGTCAAGGTTTTGACTTTTTTATAAGACCTTCGGTCTAGACACGTCAGGTGCTCTTCCGCGTGACAGTTTGTTGACTGTCTTGGTCGGATTTCCGGGTTTTCCCGGAACAAAATGCTGGCGTTTTGGAGTGTAGGAACAAATTTGGGAAATTTCCTGCGGCTGAGGAAAACCTTTTTTTGACGGAGGTCGGATGCGGGGTTTTTCGGGGACAAGCGACGAGTGGTGAGGACGTGAGTCCGTCACCACATTGAGGCGGTACTAACCTTAAAAATTGCCTTTCAAACTGACAGTGAAGTTGCGCGGTTCGCCGTAGAAATTACCCCAGTCGGCCGTTCCCACCGTCTGATAGTAATTTTTGTCGAAGAGATTGTTACCGTTCAGCGCCACCGTCCATGTGT
Source organism: Pseudomonas sp. G5001 (assembly GCF_013385475.1). Taxonomy (NCBI): domain Bacteria; kingdom Pseudomonadati; phylum Pseudomonadota; class Gammaproteobacteria; order Pseudomonadales; family Pseudomonadaceae; genus Pseudomonas; species Pseudomonas sp. G5001. Next base: position 21,642 of record NZ_JACAPZ010000054.1, on the reverse strand, counting down.
CATCAACCCGGTACGCCAACCGCGCATTCCATACCGCATAACCGGCTTGTTCCAGTTTGATGCCTTGAATTCGGTAGTTGCTGCTCTGGGCGTTGACGCCGGTGCCGACGCTCCATTTCGACAGTGTGCCGTCCAACTGATAATCGCCCCACAAGCGCAGCATGTGTCGCGGCACGTAGCTGTTTGCAACCGCGCCAATGGCGGCGCTGTTGATGTTGTTGAGATTCTTGGTCTGGGTGTAGGTGTAGCCGCCCGCCACTTGCAAGCGTTCCAGCAACTCGCCACTCAACTCGGCTTCGACACCTTGTGCGCGAACCTTGCCAGTGTCGGTGTAGCAATAGCCGTCTGCCGAGGTACCGCATTGGGTGGTGTAGTCGGTTTCGGCGGCGTTTTTCTCGATAGCGCGGAACAATGCCAGCGAGCTGTTGAGGCGCCCCTCAAACCATTCGCCCTTGATGCCCAGCTCGTAGTTTTCGCCGATTTTGGGCTTGAGGGCAGCCCCGGTCACCGTGGCGTTGGAGCTTTGTGGCTGGAAAATATCGGCGTAGCTGGCGTACACCGAAAGGTTGTCGTCGAGGTCATAGATCACCGCGGCGAACGGCGTGACTTCACCGGTTTCCTTGGTGCGTGCATCCTGCAGGGCCCATTCGCCCCAGGCGAGGTTATTCGACTGGCGGCGGTTTTCGAACCAACTGACGCGACTGCCGAGCACCACCATCAATGGCTCGGCCAGCCTCAGGCGCAAAGTGGCGTAGGTACCGTACTGGGTGGCGGTTTCCTTGACGGTGCCGCCCCGGTACATGTTGGGCCAGAAGGTATCGTTGGCGGGCTGCGGGAAGTGGTGGTTGGGCAGGAAGATACTTTGCCGGTCGGGCAGGCTGCGGATCGCGTAGACATCGTCCTGGGTGCCACGGCTGCCATTGGCGCCGATGATGAGTTCATGCTGCAAACCGAACGCTTCGAACTTACCGTCCAGGTAGGCATCCAGTCCGAAATCCCGGTGGTCGTAGTCAAACAGCGCGGCGTACATCTCGGCAGTTGGCGCCGGGTCACCGTACTTCACGGTGCCTTGGCTGGCGGCGTATTTGATGTCTTGCAGGTTGCGGCTGTTCACCGCCGTGACCTTGAGTTGCCAGTCGTCGTTGAAGTGGTGGGTGAGGTCGGCAAACAGCGTAGTGCGTTGGCTCTGCCAGTCGTTCCAGGCCTGGCCCAGGCAGGTGGAACGGCTCAGGCCGATGCTCTTGCCGTCGCTGTAGCGCGGCACACCGCCCCAGCAGGGCGTTGCATCGACATCTTCGTAGCTGGCACCGATGCCCAGGGTGGTGTCAGGCGAGAGGTCAACATCCAGTGCGAGGTAGACAGCTTGGTCCTGGCGCTTGGAGACGTCCATGTACGAGCCACGGTTCTGTTGGCTGACCACGGCGCGGCCGCGTACGGTGCCGCTGTCATTGAGCGGGCCGCCGGTATCGACGTCGGCGCGGTAGTTGTCCCAGGTGCCGGCAGACAGCGACAGGCTGGTAGTGGGTTTGTCTTGTGGCCGCTTGCGCACGAAGTTCACCGCACCACTGGCGGTGCCGGCGCCCTTGAGCATGCCGGCCGCGCCCTTGAGCACTTCCACCCGGTCATAGATCGCCATGTTGGCGGTGAAGCTGTCGGCCTGTACGTAGTCTTTGCCGATGTCCAACGGCACACCGTCGAACTGGTATTGGCCGAGCATCTTGAAACCACGGGAATAGAAATACTTGCCACCCATAGGTGAGTCGTAGGTGGTGATGCCCGGGGTGTGTTCCAGTAATTGATCGATGGTGGTGATGTTCTGGTCGTCGATCAGCTTGCGGGTCATGACGCTGACCGATTGCGGTGTTTCCCGCAGGCTGTGGGCGCCCTTGCCGATGGTCACCGCGCCAGTGGTGTAGGAACCGCTGCCGTCAGTGGTGACGCCGAGGTGTTCGCCGGTCACGGTGGTGGCACCCAGGTTCAGCGCGCCGGTGTCCGCGACTTGCGGCAACAGCAGCCAGGTGTTGTTGCTCTGGCGTTGGGCTTGCAAGCCCTGGCCCTGGATCAATTGGCTCAAGGCCTGTTGGCTGTCCAGCGCGCCGTTGAGGCCGGGGCTGGTCTTGCCGGCGACGCTGGTGGCGTCATAGGACAGGCTGATACTCGCCTGGCGCGCAAACTGGTCGAGCACCGTGGCCAATGGGCCGGGTGCAATGTTCCAGTCACGGGCCTGGGTGTCGCTGGCAGGCGTTTGCGCCATGACCGCCAGGGGCAGGGCGCTGCCGTTCAGGCAGGCACCGAGCAGGGCGGCGTGCACCGCATGCTTGAGGGGAGAACGCTTGGAGGGGAACGCTTGCATGACCGCGGAATGCTCCTGAAGGAAGTGGACAGAATCGGCCTGTTGATCGGCCTTTCCTTACAGGTCGAGCGAAGATGAGAATTCACCTCATTTATTTTCGGAAGGTCATGCACGAGCTGCGACGGTCACCCAATAACGGCTGCGATAGGTGATGTTCACCGACAGTGCCTGTGCCACCAGGGTCAGGACCTGATCGGTATCGTCCAACTGGTAAGTCCCGGACACACGCAGGCCGGCGACCGCTTCGCTGCAGCGCACCAGCCCAGTGCGGTAACGGCTCAGCTCCGCGAGGAAATCGTCCAGACGCATGTTGTGAGCGCTGATCACACCGTCGCTCCAGGCCCAGGGATCCAGGCCCGTGGTGGCGGGTGGACGCAAGCCGTTTCGATCAAACAGCATCTGTTCGCCGGGCTGTATCACCCCACGTGCGCTGGCCTGATGGCTGTCGGCGAATACCGCGACGCTGCCTTTTTGCACGGCGAGCAAGGTGCCGTGGGGCTCCTCGCGCACCATGAACCGGGTGCCCAAGGCGCGCAGATAACCGTCGCGGGTTTGCACCCAGAAGGGCCGTGGCGCGCTACCGTCGGCGCCCATGTCGATCAGGATTTCACCCTGGCGCAACTGCACCAGACGCCTTTCGGTGTTGAAGACTGTGTCGATGGCGCTGGCACTGTTGAGCTGGATACGGCTGCCATCGTCGAGGGCGACCCAACGCCGCTCTCCGGTGGCGGTGCGGTAGTCGGCCAGCAGGCCGGGCAATGGCGTGTAGTCGCGGCCGAACCATGTCAGCCCTGCGGCACCGGCGAACAGCCCGAGCAACTTCAACCCTTCACGGCGGCTGATGCGTTGGCGGGCACCTTGCAAGGCATGGCGGCCGACCTGTGCCGGCAACTGCGCAAACTCGTCACTCATCGACGAGACCCGTTGCCAGGCCTGCTGGTGATCGCCACTGGTTTCAAGCCAGCGTTCGAAGGCAGCGGTGGTGGCGTCATCGGCAATATTGAACCGCAGCTTGATCATCCACTGGATCGCCTGGTCCACCAATGGCGGATTAGCCTTCGGCATAACGCAACCGATAACAGGCATGCAGTGCCTTGGCCAGGTCGCGCTCCACGGTGGCCTTGGACACCCCCAGGCGCAGGGCGATCTGTTGGCAGGTCAAGCCGTCCAGTTGCGCCAGCAAAAACGCTTCGCGCACCCGTGGCTTGAGTTGGTCCAGCAGGCGGTCGATGCGCTCCAGGCTGTCGAGGATCAGCAGGCGGGTTTCTTCCGACGGCACCTCGACTTGCGGGAAATGCGCGAGACTCTCCAGATAGGCACGCTCCAGTTCGCGGCGGCGATACTGGTCGATCATCAGGCTGCGGGCGATGCTGCTCAGGTAGGCCCGGGGTTGCAGCAAGGCTTGCTGCTTGCGCGCATTGAGCAGGCGCACGAAGGTTTCCTGCGCCAGGTCGGCGGCGTGCTCACGGCAGCCCGTACGCCGGCTCAACCAGCCGCGCAGCCAGGAATGATGGGCATGGTAGAGCTGGCCGATGGTGGCATGATCCAGTGGGTGGTCGCTCGACATGGGCATCCTGGCGCGGGCGTCTTAATTGATAACGGTTCGCATTCTATGCGTTGGCCAGAGTATTGGGCAATCGTTGCCGTGTGGATTTGGCCGGATGCACAAACCCACACAGGCTTGACGGGGTTGCGGCTAAGCCTTGCGCAGGTGCAAACACTCAATCGAGCGGTCGACGGTGGTCTTGGCAATTTCCAGCAAATGCCACACCGCCAGCAACTTTGCCCGCTCGGGGCTTTGCAGCAGTTCGCCGCAGTCGAGGGCGGTGGCCGAGGCGCTGCTGAGCAGGCTGGCAGTGTAGAGCAGGGAGTCTTCGAAGCTCAGGTCTTCGTTGACGGTATGGAAGCCCTGGGAGGGCAGGTAATGTTCGAGGGCGCGATTGAAGGCAGCGCGGTTTTTGAGCAGGTCGATGGGTGGGTCGGGGACGGGTTTATTCATGGTGTAACTCCTTTTCGGTTAAGGAGCCGACCCCTTCGCGACTAAACGTAGGGTGGCGGCTGTACGCAGGTTAGTCGACCGGCCGAAAAGGAAAAACCGGCGCACCCGAAGGTGCCCTGCGCACAGCCACCATAAAACCTCATGATGGGACATGCGCCTTTTCGGATCCGGGCGACTAAACCCGATCACTGATGAGCAGTGACGGGGCGAAGACTAGCCACCGGTTCCGGCAGGCACAAGGCCGAAAGATTGTCTCGGAAATGTCCCGCAAATCAAAGGGATTTACCCTGCTGGCCCTTTATTCATATCCGAATTGCCTCGCGAATTTTCCCCAAGGCTATTCTCAACGTCGCCAAGTCAATCGACCCCAGCGCCACCCGCAACGCATGCGGCACATGGGCCGTACAGGCAAACGGCTCGGCACTGGTGACCCGCACACCCTGGCCCTCAAGCGCAGCCACCACTGCATCCGCCCGCAGACCTTCCGGCAACACCAGCCACAGGTAATACGACGCCGGATGCGCAATCACCTCACACCCTCGCAAGACCTCCCGGGCCAGCGCCTGGCGTTGGCGCGCATCCTGGCGCTTGTGCTCTTCCAGTGCATCCACTGCACCGGATTCTATCCAGCGGCACGCCAGGTTTACCGTGAGCGTCGGCGTGCTCCAGGTCGAGACACGGATCGCTTGCTCCAGCGCCGGCACCCACGCCTGGGGCGCGACGATAAACCCCACCCGCAACCCCGACGCCACACTCTTCGAAAGGCCAGACACATACACCGTGCGCAGCGGTGCATAAGTAAACAACGGCTTCGGTGCGGGCTCGGCGAGAAAGGCGTAGGCGCCGTCTTCGATCAGTAGAAAATCGTAGCGTTCAGCCAACGCTGCAAGGCGCTCGCGGTCGGCTTCACCCATCACTGTGCCCAGCGGATTGTGCAACGTGGGCATGCAATAAAAAGCCCGCACCGGGCGCCGTTTGCACAAATCCTCCAGCGCATCCAGATCCGTATGCCCAGCCGGTTGCGGCAGCGGCTCCAGGTCGATGCGCTGGGACTGGGCCAGGGTTTTCAACCCGGGATACGTCAGCGCATCCACCGCCAACACATCCCCCGGTTGCAGCAGCGCCATGAGGCTGACGGCGAGGCCTTGTTGCGCACCGTTGACGATCAGCACTTGCTCGCCACTCACGCGAATCTGCCGATTGCGCAGGTGCCGCGCGGCGGTCTGTCGTTCATGGGCGCGTCCACCCTGCGGCGCGGAATGCAGCAGCGCATCGAGGTCGCCCGAGGCGGCAATGGCACGCAACCCGTCGCGCAGCATCTCGGCCTGGCCCGGCAACGAGGGGTAGTTGAGGCTCAGGTCCACGGTGCCCGGTTGCAGCGGTTGTTGCACCAGGCCCATGCCCCGCAGCAACGTGGTGTCGCGCACAAACGTCCCGCGTCCCGGTTCACCCACCACCAGGCCGCTGGCCTCCAGTTCGCTGTACACCCGCAAGGCAGTGGCGAGGGCGATGCGATGGCTGTTCATCAGGCTACGCAGGGTCGGCAACTGGGTGCCCGGCGGCAACTGTCCGGCGCGAATCCGCGTGGCCAGTTCATCGACGATCAGTTTGTAGCGGACCTGAGCCATGGTGCGTTCCTGTGTAAAGTGTATCTAGATCAATTTTTTGTTTGTATCAGGTGGGCTGATTAATCTACAGGCTTTCCCGGCGGATGGCTTGAGCATGATCGACCTCGCAACCCTGGCTGTGTTCTCTGGCGCAGTCCTGCTGCTGTTGTTATCCCCGGGCCCGAACATGGCCTTCGTCATCAGCCACGGTGTGACCTATGGCTGGCGTGGCGGGGTGGCATCCGGGTTGGGCATCAGCGTGGCGGACCTGCTGCTCACGGCACTGACCGCAACCGGCGTGACCGCTCTGGTCGCCAGCTGGCCGCCGGCCTTCGACCTGATTCGCTACGCCGGGGTGTTGTACCTGCTGTGGCTGGTGTTCAAGACCCTGCAGAAAACGCCCGCCCTGGACACGGCCCACGTCAGCCGCGTGCCGCTGGGCCGGGTGTTTGTGCGGGCCATGCTCAACAGTTTGCTCAACCCCAAGGCGCTGCTGTTTTTCATGGTGTTCCTGCCGCAATTCGTCAGCCCCGAGGCGGGCCCCATCGCGCTGCAACTGGTGCAACTGGGGATCATCCTGACGCTGATCAGCGGTGTGTTTCATGCCGTGCTGGGGATTTTTGGCGGGGCGGTGAGCCGGTTTTTTGCCGGCAAACCGGGGAGCGCAGGCTTACAGAAATGGGGCCTGGCAACCGTGCTGATGGTGCTGGCCGTGCGCTTGGCATTGATGTCTCGCCCGACGTGAAACATCACTCATAAAAGGACGTTATCCATGTACATCGCAGCCTTTATCTACAAGCCCGGCGAACGGGATGACGAGTTCCAGCGCCTCACGAATCTGATCGACGCACTGGCAGCAAGGCTGCCGGGATACGTGGGGGCCGAGTCGTGGCGTTCGGCGGATGGCGGGTTGATCAACGCCAGTTATTACTGGCGTGACGAGGCCTCCATTCGCGCCTTTGCCAGTCACCCGACCCACCTGGAAGCCAAGCGTCTATACCGCCGCTGGTACGGCGGTTATCACGTGGTGATTTCCAAAGTGGAACGGGCGTATGGGGACGGCACGATCGGGCATCTGGTGCCCGCCGACCGCCACGGGCGGGCGAACGCTTAACCCAACCTGGCCGCCGCCCGTGCCACGATTTCACCCCGGGTCTTGCGCGACTCGGCGGTGCGCTTGCGGGCTTCTTCCAGTACATGCGACGGTGCGGTTTCCGGCCGGCCAGCATTGAACGGCGGCGCCGGGGCGTACTCAATCTGCAACTGCACCAGTTGCGCTGCCGCCTCGCTGTACAGCTCGGCGGCCAGGGTCAGGGCAAAGTCGATCCCGGCGGTAATCCCGCCACCGGTCAACAGGTTGCCGTCACGCACCACGCGCTCCTGCACCGGGATCGCGCCAAGCGGTGCGAGCAGGTCGTGGTAGGCCCAGTGAGTGGTCGCGCGACGCCCGCGCAGCAAGCCCGCGGCACCCAGCACCAGGGAGCCGGTGCACACCGATGTCACATAGCGCGCGGTCTGGGCCTGTGTCTTGAGAAACGCCAGGGTCTGCTCATCCTCCATCAATGCCCCGACGCCAGAACCGCCGGGCACGCAAATCACATCCAGCGTCGGGCACTCGTCATAAGTGGTGCTGGGGGTAAACACCAAGCCGGTGCTGGAGGTGACCGGCGCGAGGTCCTTCCACACCAGATGCAGCTTCACATCCGGCAGCGATCCCAACACGTCGTAGGGCCCGGTGAGGTCCAGTTGCTGGATGCCGGGGAACAACAAAAAGCCGATCTGCAAGGTCATGGGGACTGCTCCTGATAAAGGGATGGACGGCTTCACTCTAGTCACCTAGGCTTTGGCGCATACGCCATTGAGCCCACGAATTACGCCAACATGCCCAGAATCATCAACGTACTCGCCTTTCCCAATGTGCAGGTGCTCGACGTCACCGGGCCCTTGCAAGTATTTGCCTCGGCCAATGACCTGGCGCGCCAGCAGGGCTTGCCGTTGCCCTATGCGGTCAGTGTGATTGCCGCGCAGGCCGAGCCGGTGATGACCTCGGCGGGCCTGGCCCTGGTGGCCGAGCCACTGCCGCCTGCCGATGCTCCGTGCGACACACTGGTGATTGCCGGCGGCTGGGGGGTGTACGGCGCCGCCGAAGACCCGGCGCTGGTGGACTGGGTTCGGCAAAAAGCCACCCAGGCCCGGCGCATGACTTCGGTGTGTACCGGCGCCTTTCTGCTGGCCGCCAGCGGTTTGCTCGACGGCCGCCGCGTGGTGACCCACTGGACGCGCTGCGAAGAACTCGCGCGCAAGTACCCACAGCTGACGGTGGAGGCCAATCCGATTTTCATCCAGCAGGGCAACCTGTGGACCTCCGCCGGCGTGACCGCCGGTATCGACTTGTGCCTGGCGCTGGTGGAAGAGGACCTGGGTCGCGCCGTGGCCCTGGAAGTGGCGCGGCACCTGGTGGTGTTTCTCAAGCGCCCCGGTGGGCAATCGCAGTTCAGCGTGACGTTGTCCCTGCAAAAGGGCGGTAGCCGTTTTGCGGAGCTGCACGCCTGGATCGCCGAACACCTGAACCTGGATTTGAACGTTGCCACACTGGCCGCCCAGGCAGGCATGAGCGAGCGCAGTTTCGTGCGCCACTACCGCAGCGAGACCGGCCAGACCCCCGCGCGGGCGGTCGAGTTGATCCGTGTGGAGACCGCCCGCCGGCAATTGGCGGACAGCAGCGCGTCGATCAAGCGCATCGCCGTGCACTGCGGCTTTGGCTGCGAAGAAACCATGCGCCGCAGCTTCCTGCGAGCGGTATCGATCACACCCCAGGCCTACCGTGAACGGTTTTCCTCACCCGGTTGAGGTCGAGCCTGTTTGAACGAATAGGTACGGTTTTGTATCAAGGTGCTATGTTACTCACAGTCCATTGCGCAGTGTCTTGATCCCAGGCCTCTACGTCGCGGTTTTGAACCTTCCCGGCGTGCGCACAGCTCATGAATTCACTACCTCCTGTCCTTGTCGAACTACGCGCGGCGACCGCTGCGCTGCATCGACGTCTCGACACTCGGCTGCCTTTTTCCCGCATGGACCTGGCGTTGTACCGCGAGTTGATGAGCGCCTACTACGGCTTCTATCAGCCGCTGGAGCGCGCCCTGGCGCCGTGGGGCGAGATCATCCCGGACCTGGAGTGGGGGCGGCGCAGCAAAACTCCGTACTTGCAGGCGGATTTGCGGGCGCTGGGCCTGGAAAACCTGCAGATCGATGCCTTGCCGATATGCCCCGAACTGCCCGCCATCACCAACGTGGCCCAGGCCTTGGGCGCCCTCTATGTGCTGGAAGGCGCCACCCTCGGCGGCCAGGTGTTGCGCGACCTGATCGAGATCAAGATTGGCGTGGGCTCCACCAATGGCGGCGCGTTCATGAATGTGTACGGGGCCGAGACCAGCGCCCTGTGGCAGCGCTTTATGGCGTGCCTTGACCCGCTGCGAACCGCGTACGAGCGCGTGGAGGCGGTGAAGGTCGCCGAGTCGACCTTCCTGTGTTTCGAGCAGTGGCTGGACCGCTGCGGAGTGCTGCGATGACCACGGTCGATACGCTGATAGACGATTGCGCCAGCGAACCCATCCATATCCCCGGCTCGATCCAGCCTCACGGGTTGTTGTTGACGCTGAGCGAACCGGCGCTTGAGGTGCTGCAAGCCAGCAGCAACCTGAGCGGCGCGCTGGGCCTGGACGCGCAACGCCTGTCGGGCCAGGCGCTGGCCAGTGTGCTGGGCAGCGAAGCGGCAGTACAGGTGAGTCGTGCCCTGGCAGACCTGGACGCCTTTGAGGAGGACGTGCATCAACTGACGCTGGATGGCTACGCCTACGACATCCTGCTGCATCGTCATCAAGGCCTGCTGTTTCTCGAACTGGAGCGGAGCCTCACGCTTGAGCACAGCGCTGTGAAGCAGCTGTCCCGAACGCTGCGCCGCTTGCAGTCGGCCAAGACGCTCGACAGCTTGTACCAGATCAGCGTGACCGAGATTCGTAGCCTCACCGGTTATGACCGGGTCACCTTGTACCGCTTCGAGCAGGAAGGCCACGGCAAAGTGATTGGCGAGGCCCTCAGCGACGGCATGCAGCCGTACCTGGGATTATGTTTTCCCGCGTCGGACATCCCGCCCCAGGCACGCGAGCTGTACCGGCTGAACTGGATCCGCGCGATTCCCGACGCCGAGTACCAGCCGGTGCCGATCCTGCCGGCCCTGCGCCCCGACAACGGCCAGCCCCTGGACCTCAGCTTCGCCGTGTTGCGCAGCGTGTCCCCGGTGCACTGCCATTATTTGAAGAACATGGGCGTGCGTTCCTCCATGAGCATTTCGCTGCTCAAGGACGACCAGCTCTGGGGCCTGATCACCTGTGGTCACCGTGAGCCGTTGCGCGTGCCCCATGAACTGCGCACGGCGTGCACCAGCATCGGCCAGTTGTTGTCGATGCAGATCACGTTGCTCCAGGAGCAGCAGGAGCGCCGCCAACAACGTGACAAGGCCGCCATGGTCGAAGAGTTGGTCGCCGCCATGACCGCGGACCAGTGCGATGTGATGGAAAGCCTGTTGCCCTATGCGCAAACGCTGCTGAACCTGACCGCCGCCGGTGGCCTGGCGATACGGGTGGAAGAGCGCCTGCATGTGTTCGGCGTTTGCCCTGCACGTGCTGAAATCCACGCCTTGTACCAGTGGGTGCGCGGACAGGGCAAAGGCGTGGTGCACAGCCATCAATTGTCGGTGGACTTTCCCCCGGCGGCAGCCTACCAGGCCCATGCCAGCGGCCTGTTGGCGTTCTGCCTGCCCAAGCCGGTGGACAACGCGGTGATGTGGTTTCGCCCGGAGGTGCAGTCCTCGGTGGAGTGGAGCGGCCAGCCGGTCAAACATCAGGAACCGGGCAGCACGACCTTGAGCCCGCGCCTGTCGTTTGAGTTGTGGAAGCAGCAGGTCGATGGCAAGGCGCTGTATTGGTCGCTGTCGGAGCTACAGGCGGCGGAGAGCCTGCGGCGCAATGCCCTGGAGCATGACCTGGCGCGCCAGGTGCAACGCGAACATGCTGCGGTGCGGGCGCGTGACGAGCTGGTGGCGGTGGTCTCCCATGACCTGCGCAGCCCGCTGACCATCCTGCTGATGCAATGCGGCATGATGCGCAGCATGGTGCCCGCCGAGGACAACAAGGCGAACCGGCGCCTCTCCACCGCGATTGAAACCATGCAAAACGCCACCGCCCGCATGAACACGCTGCTGGAAGACCTGATCGATATTTCGCGCATCGAGGCCGGGCGCTACAGCGTTTCGCTGCAACGGCTCGATGTGGCGGCAACCCTGGACCAGATCTGTTCGATGTGGCAACCGCTGGCGGCTGCCAAGGGTGTGGACCTGACTTGGCGCTCAGTGGACGGGCTGAGTGCCCAGGCCGACCCGGAGCGCTTGTTCCAGGTGTTTTCCAACCTGCTGGGCAACGCCCTGAAATTCACCCCGGTGGGCGGAGTGATCGAGGTGATTGCCGAGGCGGCGGGGGACGAAGTGCTGTTTCGGGTATGCGACAACGGCATCGGCATCGACCCGGCGCAACTGCCGTATATCTTCGACCGCTACTGGACCTCACGCGAGGGCAACCCCACCGGCAGCGGGCTGGGGTTGTACATCTCCCACGGCATCGTCGAAGCCCACGGCGGCACCCTGTGGGCTGAAAGCGTGGTGGGGCAGGGCAGCGTGTTCAGCTTCAGGATTTCGGCTGGGGGCTGAGGCTCAGCAGCTCGAATATCGCCTCAAGGGTTGCCTGGGGCGCCTCCTGGGGAATGTTGTGGCCCACGCCGGCCAACAACTCGCGCCGATAAAACCCGCTGAAATTTTCCAGGTCGTCATCTTCAACCGGAGCCGGACCTACGCCGTCATCAGCGCCGCACAACGAGATGCTCGGTACTGAAATCGGCGGTGGCTGCACCAGGGCCTGCTCGATGCTTTCCAGCGCCGGGTCACCCGGTGCGTACATGAAGCGGTGCCGGTAGGAATGGACCACCACCTCGACAAAATCCGGGTTATCAAACGAGGGCGCTGTCTTGCCATACAGGCTCGGCCCTTCGGCCCAGGACGGCGACCAGAGCGCCCACAGTAACTGGCAGAACTCGCGACGATTGGCGGTCAAGCCGTCGACGCCGCGCTGGGTATGAAGGTAAAACTGATACCACAGCCGATGTTCTGTTTCCGGCGCCCGAGGCTTGGTCGACGCAGCGATATCCTGAATGTTGTAGCCATCGCCCGTCACCAGGCCGCGCACCCGTTCAGGCCAAAGCGCCGCAACGATACACGCCGCGCGTCCGCCCCAGTCATAGCCCACCAGCGTGGCTTTTTCGATGGACAGGGCATCCATGAAATCCAGCAAATCCTTGGCCAGCGCTGCTTGTTGGCCGGAGCGCATCACCTGTTCGTTGATAAAGCGCGTCGGGCCATAGCCGCGCAGGTATGGCACCAATACCCGGTAGCCACGTGCGGCGACCACCGGGGCGATCTCGTCATAGCCACGAGGGTCGTAGGGGAAGCCATGCAGCAGGATCACCACCTCGCCGCCTTCCGGGCCATGGGCTTCGTAAGCGATATCGAGCATGGGCGTGCGGATTTGGAGGGTGGGCATGGAGGCTCCGAGGGTGGAGGGAAAGTGTTGGAACTGTAGACCAAGCGGGTTACCGAGTGTGGTTCGAAAGGCTGCAATTGCTTGACTTGTCTAGACCGGCCTGGCGCAAGCCGATGCAATTACCCCAAGGGTCGCGCACCTGGCACATCCACTCGCCGCCCTCGACTTCCATTGGCCCGCGATACAACGTGGCGCCTAACGTGACTGATGTTTCCGTCGGCGACCAGGCTGGCAGTGACGCCGAGTAATGCGTCGGCAGAGCGCCGATCAATACGAGCCTTGTGTCAACGATGGTGTTTGCCAAACAACCTGTGGCGAGGGAGCTTGCTCCCGTTGGGCTGCGCAGCAGCCCCAGGTTTTGTTGACTGTGTTCTTGGAGTTAGATGGCGTTGAGCTTTTTAGGGCCGCTTCGCGCCCCAGCGGGAGCAAGCTCCCTCGCCACAGTGAGGGGCTGACTTAAATCTCTGCGTGGGTGATGACGTGTTTAAAGTGATGCCGCCACAAATCCGCGCCCAGTTTCCCCGAGCGATCCAGCGATGAACCCACAGTCAAATCGCTGATCAGCGTGGGCTGTAATCCGGCATCAAACAACGCAAACCCGGCCGCCAGCACACAGGTGTCAGTCTGGATGCCACACACCAGCACTCGGTCCGGCGCGAGGCTTTTCAGGTGGCTGATGGTCTCGGGCGTGGGCGCGTAGCCGTGTTTGATGAAGATATGGTCGGCGGCGATCAGGCTGTCGTCGTCGGGCGCCGGTTGCCAGCCGAGTTGGCGAGCGAAGGGGGTTATGTTTTCGTCGTGGCGCTCTACGGTGGCCACTGACGGCATGCGACCCAGCAAGGCGTTGATGCCGATTACCAGCCAGTCGGGCGGGGCGAAGGAGGGTTGTACATCGATGATCAGTAGGACTTGGCGCATTGGCATCCTGGTATAGATCGAAGGACCACGCATTGTGCACCGGGTACACCTCGTCTCCAAGTCTGGCGCGGTCATGTGGGAGCAGGCAAGCCAGCTCCCACAAGGTTACTCAATCGCCTTCAGATTGTGCTCGGGCTCAAGGCTGCCAAACCGTCTTCACCCCACTCAACTTCCGGTCCAGGAACGTTGCCGCGCTGATCAGCGCCAAATGGCTCAACGCCTGCGGTGTATTGCCCAAATGCCGTGCCTGGTTATCAAATTCTTCGGCATACAACCCCAGCGGGTTGGCATAGCGCAGCAACTGTTCAAACTCCAGATGCGCCTTCTCCACTTGCCCGGCCCGGGCCAGGCATTCCACGTACCAGAACGAGCACGCTGCAAACGCGCCCTCGGTGCCTTGTAGCCCATCAATCTGGCTGTCGTCGTTGCGGTAGCGGTAGACCATGCCGTCACGCACCAGGCTTTTCTGGATCGCCTCCAGTGTCGACAACCAGCGCGGGTCTGTCGCCGCAACGAAGCGCACCAGTGGCATCAACAGCATCGAGCCATCCAGCGCGGTGCTGCCGATATGCTGCACGAAGTGGCCGCGTTCTTCGTTCCAGAAGTTGCTCCAGATATCGGCATAAATCGCCTGGCGAGTCTGGTCCCAACGGGCAAACGGCGCCGGTAGCGAGCGCTTGGACGCCAGTCGAATCGCCCGGTCCAGGGCCACCCAGCACATCAGCCTTGAGTGCAGGAAGTGATGCTGCTCACCGCGCATTTCCCAGATGCCGACGTCTTTGTGGTTCCAGGTTTCGCAGACCTGGTCGGCTACTTCCACCGTGTGTTTCCAGCCCTCATGGGAGATGGCCTCACCGTATTTGTTGACCAGGTATACCGCGTCCATCAACTCGCCGTAGATATCCAGTTGCACCTGGTCGTACGCCTCGTTGCCGATGCGCACCGGTTGCGCGCCGCCGTGGCCGCTGAGGTGGCTCAGCTCGGTTTCCGGCAGTTCCTGGCGGCCGTCGATGCCGTACAGGATGTTGATTTTCATCGGCTGATCGCAGCAGTCACCCACCCGGCCTTTCAACCAGCGCATGTAGCCGTTGGCTTCCTCGATAAACCCCAGGCGCATGAACGCGTAGACGGTGAACGAGGCGTCGCGGATCCAGGTGTAGCGGTAGTCCCAGTTGCGCTCGCCGCCGGGTGTTTCCGGCAGGCCGAAGGTGGCGGCGGCGAGGATTGCACCGTGTTTGCGCGAGGTCAAAAGCTTCAAGGCCAGGGCCGAACGATTGACCATCTCGCGCCAGCGCCCACGGTAGTTGGATTGGGAAATCCAGCCGCGCCAGAACTTCAGGGTGCGCTCCAGGCACAGGTCGGTGCAGTCGTTTTTGACTCGGGCATCGTCCAGCCCGCCGAGGACAAACTCGGCGCCTTCTTCCTGGCCGAGTTCAAAGGATGCTACGGCAGCGTCGCCATCCAACTGCAGGGTGTGGCTGCTGGTCAGGCGCAGGCCGGGTTGGTCTGCGGCCTCAAACAACACGTCGCCGTCATCTTGAGTGGCCCGGGTCTGGGCGCGGGCGTAGTCATGTCGCACTGCGCAGCGCATATGGATGCTCGCTTTGCCGCTGACCACCCGCACCCGCCGAATCAGGATCGGCAGGTCGTCAACTTCTTCACTGACGGTCAAGAAATCGGTAATTTCCACCACCGCGTCATTACTCAACCAGCGGGTTTGCAGCACGTTGGTGTCGGGCAGGTAGATCTGCTCGCGGCGGGCGTCGGGCAGGTCCGGCGTGAGCTGGAAGATGCCGGCGGCGGGGGAGTCTAGCAATGAGCAAAAGATGGAGGGGCTGTCGAACTCCGGCCAGCAGAAAAAATCGATGCTGCCTTTGTCGTTCACCAGCGCTGCACTGCGCATGTCGCCGATGATGCCGTGGGCATCAATGGCACTTTGTGGTTCGTTTTTCAGATCAACCATTGCCACGAAACTCCGGATAAAGGCTCATGCCGCCATCAATGAACAGGGTGCTGCCCACCACGTAGTCGGAGGCATCACTGGCCAGCCACACCACCGCGTTGGCCACGTCTTCGACGTCACCCACGCGGCCATAGGGAATCAACTTGAGCAGTTCCACTTCGGCCGCGCCTTCGGTGGCGGCGCGGTTGATGGCCGTGCGGATCGCTCCCGGCGCAACGCCGTTGATGCGGATGCGCTGCTGGCTGACTTCCTGGGCCAGGGTGCGCATCAGCATTTCCACGCCGCCCTTGGACGCGGCGTAGTTCACGTGCCCGGCCCAGGGAATCACCTGGTGCACCGAACTCATGTGGATAATCTTTCCGGCGGCCCGGGAAACACCTTCGCGGATGCCCTGGCGGTTGAAGATGCG
Organism: Pseudomonas sp. G5001; assembly: GCF_013385475.1. Classification (NCBI taxonomy): domain Bacteria; kingdom Pseudomonadati; phylum Pseudomonadota; class Gammaproteobacteria; order Pseudomonadales; family Pseudomonadaceae; genus Pseudomonas; species Pseudomonas sp. G5001. The sequence goes on along the minus strand of NZ_JACAPZ010000054.1, from coordinate 5,746 downwards.
CAACGCGGCGCGGGCGCAGAGGAACTGGCCGGTGAGGTTGACGCCGATCACGGTGTTCCAGTCGTCGAGGGTCATGTCGACGGCAGCGGCGTCTTTCTGCATGCCCGAGTTGGCCACCAGGATGTCCAGGTGCCCGAAGGCATCAAGGGTCTGGGCAAACAGGCGCTCCACATCGGCCTCTTTCGACACGTCGGCGCCAATCGCAATGGCCCGGCCGCCGTTGGCGTTGATCTGCGCCGCCAGTGCTTCAGCGGGCGCCGCCTGGGCGTTGTAGTTCAGTACCACGGCGGCTCCGGCCTCGGCCAGGGCCTTGGCGGCCCCCGCGCCGATTCCTGAACTGGCGCCAGTCACCAGCGCCACTTGTTGCTCCAACGAAATGCGCATTGCCCACCCAACCTTTTTCAGAGTGCCCAACTAGCTGACTGGCGGGGCGGCCTACAAGTTCACCGGCTGTCTGGAATGCGACGATGGCTGTCTATATCTATCGTTTTTGCCACAGGACTTTTCGCTAGAATCGACGCTTGATTGATGCGAGACCTCAGCCGATGAACAGCCCATCCCGCCCGTGGCTTGAAGCCTACGCCGACAACTACCGCAACGATGACGTGGTGCATCCTCATTGCCACGCCCAGGCGCAATTGATCCACGGCGTGTCCGGGGTGATGGTGGTCAGCACCGCCCAGGGCAGTTGGCTGGTGCCGTCCGGGCATGCGTTGTGGGTGCCGGCCGGCACCCCGCATGAGATCCGCATGGCCGGCGAGGTGCATATGCGCACGCTGTTCCTCATGCCCGAGGCCGAGCCGGGGCTGGGGCGCACCTGCCAGGTGATTGAAGTGTCGGCATTGCTGCGGGAGCTGATCGTCGCCGCCACGCAGATTGCCGGGCACCACAGCCCGCGTCTGCAGGCCATGATCGAGTTGATCCGCATGGAACTGCTCGCCGCGCCGGTGGTGGCGATGCACGTGCCGGTGCCCGGCGAAGCACGGCTGGCCAGGCTGTGCACGCATTTCATCCGCAACCCTTCTGACGACAGCAGCCTGGAATCCTGGGCCGACAGCCTGAACATGAGCGCCCGCACCCTGAGCCGGGTGTTCCAGCGGGAGTTGGGCATGAGTTTCGGTGAATGGCGCAAGCGTGCGCGGTTGGCCCTGAGCTTGAAGTTGCTGGCCCAGGGCGTGTCGATCCTGGAGGTGGCGCTGGAGCATGGTTACCAGAGCCCGAGTGCGTTCAGTGCGATGTTTCGCAAGTCGCTGGGTTATCCGCCAAGTCATTTTCGGCCCGGAGTTTAGTGTTGCGTCAGGTAACGCTATTGTCTGTTTAGCGACGATACATGGCCCTGACGCGGGCGAATCGGACAGGCCATCTGCCTAATCTGCAAGGCTCCTTCTTGAGCGAGCCTTGTGATGCACAGCCCTTCTTTTCACCCATGGATGCCCATCGCCCTGTTGAGTGTGCTGGCCGGGTGCACTGGTGTGCCCGGTCAACCGTCGACCGTCACGGCGCAGCCTGCACCGCGGCTCTCCGCCGAGTCGGCCGAGGCGTTGCCCGCCCGTTGGTGGCAGCTGTACCGCGACCCGCAACTGGACGCCCTGGTGGCGCGGGCCCTGCACCAGAACAAAGACCTCGAAGCCGCCGCCGCCCATGTCGATGCGTTGCTGGCGCAGCTGGAACAGGCAGACGGCGAGCGCCTGCCGTCGACTTCCCTGGACTATGGCCTGGCCTACGGTCGCAGCCGCGATGACCAGACGCTGGCCCAGGCGACTAACCGTCATGCCGGTGCCGAATGGAGCCACACGCCTGAGTTTTCCCTGAGCTACACCCTCGATTTGTGGGGCGAGGTGCGTTATCGCATCGCTGCGGCACGGGCGGATGCCCAGTTGGCGCGGGCGCTGGAGGATGAGCTGCGGGTGACGGTGGCCGCGCAGACGGCCCGCGCCTATGCCCAGGCCTGCGTCTATGGTGTGCGCGAACAGGTGCAGGCGCACTCGGTGCAGCTGCTGGAGCAGAGCGTCGCGGTCACGCAGAAGCTGCAAAAGGCCGGCGCGGCCACGCAACTCGACCTGGCGCGCCTGCAAGGGTTGCTGGAAGAAACCCGGGCACCGTTGCCGATGTTCACGGCCCGGCGCAGCAGCGCGCTGTATGAGTTGGCCGTGCTCAGCGGGTTGCCGCCGGAGCAGGTCACGCCACGCAGCTGTACCCAGGCCCCGCAGTTGCAGGCGCCTTTGCCGGTGGGCGAGGGTTGGGCACTGCTGCAACGGCGGCCGGACATCCGCCGCGCCGAAGGGCAATTGCGCGCAGCCACCTTGACGGTGGGCCTGTCCCGCGCCGAGCTTTACCCGCGGATCACCTTCGGCGCGATGCTCGGTTCGTCCGCCAGCAGCCTGGGCAAACTCGGGGACCGCTACGCCACGGTGTATTCCGTCGGGCCGCTGGTGTCCTGGCGCTTTCCCAACCGGCAGGTCGCCCAGGCGCGGGTCAGGCAGAGCCAGGCCGAAGCGCGCCAGGCCCTGGCACGGTTTGACGGTACGGTGCTCAACGCACTGAAGCAGGTGGAGCAGGCCATGGCCCTGTACCAGGGCGAACAGCAGCGTGGGCAGGCCCTGGCCGCCGCCCTGGACAACAACCGCCGCGCCTTCGACCTGGCCTCCCGCGGCTACCATTCCGGCGCGCTGGATGCCCTGCAACTGCTGGACAGCGAACGCAGCCTGGTGGGCCTTGAAGCCCGCGTGGCCGAGTCCGACCTGCGCTTGATCAACCGCCAGATCGACCTGTTCCAGGCCCTCGGTGGCGGCTGGCAGCGTGACGATCCAACCGCCCCCTTATCTGTCGCTGTCAATGGAGCCAAACCATGAACCAGGCTGTTGAACCCATTCGCCTGACCGTTATGCAACGTCATCGTCGCGCCCTGGTGACCACGGCTTCCCTCGCGACGCTGGTGGGGCTGGCAACCTTTGCCGGGTACTGGTGGCAATGGGGGCGTTTTCTTGAAGAAACCGACGATGCCTATGTGCGCGCTGATTGGGTCGCTATCAGCCCGCGCATTGCCGGGTATGTAGCCCAGGTACTGGTGGAAGACAACCAGCCGGTCAAGGCCGGCGATGTACTGGTGCGTATCGACGACCGGGATTTCACCGAGCGTCTGAACAGCGCCCAGGCGCAACTGCAACAGGCGCAAGCAGCAGCGAGCGCACAGCAGGCATCGGTGCAAACCCTCGACGCGCAAATGGGCGAGCAACAGCAACGCATCGCCCAGGCCCGGGCGGAACTGAGCAGTGGCGAGGCCGAAGCCCGGCGCGCGCGGCTCGATTACCAGCGTTATCGTGAATTGGTCGCGCAACAGGTGGCCAGCGCCCAGCACCTGGAAACCGTCAGCGCCAGCCAGGCCAAGGCCCAGGCGGCCCTGGCCCAGGCCAGCGCCCAGGTCGCGCGGCAGCAGGCGCAGTTGCAGGTCTTGCAGGCACGCCGGCAACAGGCGCAGGCGCAAATCGTCGAGCATCAGGCACGCATCGGCGAGGCCCAGGCCAACCTCGCGCTGGCCCGCAATGCGTTGAAGGACACCGAGATCCGCGCGCCTTTTGACGGCGTGGTGGGCCAGCGCAAGGTCCGGCGCCAGCAATACGTGATGCCCGGCCTGCCGCTGTTGGCTGTGGTGCCGGTGGAGCAGGCCTATGTGATTGCCAACTACAAGGAAACCCAGTTGCAGCACATGGCGCCGGGGCAGTCGGTGGAAATCGCGGTGGACAGTTTTGCCGGCGCACATTGGCACGGCAAAGTGGAAAGCATCGCCCCCGGCTCCGGTGCCGTGTTCGCGCTGTTGCCGCCGGACAACGCCACCGGCAACTTCACCAAGATCGTCCAGCGGTTTCCGGTAAAGATTCGCCTGGAACCCGGTGAGTCGCGGGTGCTGCCGGGCATGTCGGTGATTGCCACGGTTGATACCCGCCCTGCCGCCAGCCAGGAGCACGTCCATGGAGGCTGAAGGGCGTGTGCCGTTTCGCGCCTGGGTCGCGGTGATCGGCGGGCTGTTCGGCTGCTTCATGGCCGGGATGAACGTGCACGTCACCAGCGCCGCACTGCCGGAAATCGAAGGTGCACTGGGCGCGACGTTTGAGGAGGGTTCGTGGATTTCCACCGCTTACCTGGTGGCGGAGATCATCATGATTCCCCTCACCGCGTGGCTGGTGCAGGTGTTTTCCCTGCGCCGGGTGATGCTGTGGGGCTCGGGGATATTCCTGGTGGCCTCGGTGGCGTGTTCGCTGTCGCCCAACCTGCAAGTGATGATCCTGATCCGGGTGGTGCAGGGCGCGGCCGGGGCGGTGCTGATTCCCTTGTCATTCCAACTGATCATCACCGAGCTGCCGCCCAGCAAGATCCCGCTGGGCATGGCCTTGTTCAGCCTGGCCAACAGTGTCGCCCAGGCCGCCGGGCCGTCGATTGGCGGCTGGCTGACCGATGCGTATTCCTGGCGCTGGATCTTCTACCTGCAACTGTTCCCGGGGATCGCGTTGCTGGCGGCGGTGGCCTGGTCCATTGACCGCCAGCCGATGCAGCTGCGCCTGCTGCGCCAGGGCGACTGGCTGGGTATCGGCTGCATGGTGCTGGGCCTGGGTGCGTTGCAGATCGTGCTGGAGGAGGGCGGGCGCAAGGACTGGTTCGGCTCGCCCTTTATCGTGTGGATGACACTGCTGGCGGTGGTGGGCCTGATCGGCTTCGTTGCCCGGCAATTATGGGGCGCGCACGCCTTTATCAACCTGCGACTGTTGGGCCACTACAACTTTGGGGTGGCCAGCGTGGCGATGTTTATCTTCGGCGCCAGTACCTATGGCCTGGTGTTCCTGGTGCCCAACTACCTGTCGCAATTGCAGCACTACAACGCCAGCGAAATTGGCGTGAGCCTGATCGCGTATGGTCTGGTGCAACTGATCATGGCGCCGTTTTTGCCGCGCCTGATGAAGTGGGTCAGCGCCAAAATGCTGGTGGCTTCGGGGTTCGCGATCATGGCTTTGGGCTGCTGGATGGGTGCGCACTTGTCGGCGGACAGCGCCAGCAATGTGATCGTGCCCTCGATTGTGGTGCGCGGGATTGGTCAGCCGTTGATCATGGTGGCGTTGTCGGTGCTCGCTGTGCATGGGCTGGCCAAGGTGCAGGCGGGGTCGGCGTCGGCGGTGTTCTCGATGCTGCGCAATCTGGGGGGCGCCGTTGGAACAGCGTTACTGGCGCAGTTGGTGGTGGTGCGTGAGCGGGTGCATTCGGCGCGGATCGGGGAGGCGGTGACGCTGTTTGACCCGGTGCTGCAACAGCGCTTGCCTGGCGGGGTGCTGCAGGAGCAGTTGCCGGAGCATCAGGTGGTGTTGGACCTGCTGGATCAGAGTGTGCGCCATCAGGCGTTTTTGATGGCCTACAGTGATGCGTTCTTTCTGGCGTGTGTGGCGTTGGCAGCGTGTGCGGTGGCGGCGTTGATGTTGCGGCGGATCTAGGGGCAGTGCTGTGGGGGATTCAAGTTAGCGCAATGGTTCAGGTGTGTTTTTTATGGTTTTGGGGGGCTGGGTACATATCCGTTATTTGGGTGATGGCCGCTTATGGTTCCGCTCTTACAGCGGCTCACTTTTGAAAAGCGCAAAAGTAAGCAAAACGCTCTTGCCCCACCACTCGGCTCCTCGCCTAGGCTCGGAGTGCCCTCACTCCGGCATTACTCCGCGGGCCGCCGCGACGGGGCGTCCCTGCCCCGTCGCGGCTAAACCGGCGT
>NZ_JACAPZ010000053.1:0-25957 GCF_013385475.1 Pseudomonas sp. G5001 | reverse complement strand
CCGGAGTGAGGGAACACCGAGCACTAGCGAGGTGCCGACAGGCGGGGCAGAGCCCTTTGCTTACTTTGGGGCTTTTGCAAAGTGACTCGCTGTAAGAGCGAAACCATAAGTAGCCGTTACCTAAAAAACGGATATACACCCAACATCAACGTAAAGAACCCGTATAGATTCACCCCCAGCCGTAACGTTTAAGTCGTCTCTATTGAGCAACTAATCCCCCCTCCACTACTGTGACCTCCACCTCAATAACCCCCGCAGGAAGTCATCGTGGAAAGTTCAACGTTAGGCATGATCGTCCTCTCAATGATCGCCCTGTTCGGCGCCGCCGCGTTTTGCTTCGAACAACTCGCCACCCGCGAATCAAAGAAAAAGAAAGCCAAATAAGCTGATCATCAAAAGCAGCAAAACCCCAGTGCTTCAAGGGATACCCCGCCCCCGGGTTATCCCTTTTTTCCGTTCGCCCACCCCACCGCCCTCTATACACCGTCTTAATACCCAAACCCGCAATCAGTGCCCGAACTTGATACCCAACCTCTTAACCTCCCCGCGTCCGCAATCGCGGCTTATTAATCAGGGGAGTTCCACCGTGCTCACACTCAAGTTCATCTATATCGCCAGCGGCCTATGCGCCGTCGGGCTGTTCGCTTATCTGGGCTATGCCCTCATTCGCGCCGAAAAGTTCTAGGGAGCCCCACCATGTACGACATGATTTTTGTAGGCCTCTCCCTGGTGTTTTTCGCCGCGACAACCATGGCCATTGTCGCCATGGGCAAGATTTGAACGGAGCCTCGACATGCTAAGCACTTTGCTGGAATTTGCGCTGGTCCTGGGGTTGATGACCGGGCTCGCCGTGCTGATGGGCAAGTGGCTGACCCGGGTGTTTACCGGAACCCGCCACGCCCTGCCGGAACGTTATACCTATCGCTTGCTGGGCATCGACCCGCTGGAAACCATGAGCTGGGCCCGCTACGGTTCGGCCCTGTTGCTGTCGAACGCCGCGATGATGCTGCTCGGCTATCTCATCCTGCGGTTACAGGCCGTCATGCCGATCAACCCACTCGGGCTGGCCGCACAAACCCCGGACCTGGCGTTCAATACCGCCGCCTCCTTTATCACCAACACCAACTGGCAGGCGTACTCGGGCGAAACCAGCCTGTCGAACTTCAGCCAGATGGCAGTAATCACCTTCCTGATGTTCGTCGGCGCCACCTCGGGCGTGGTCGCCGCAGCCGGTTTTATCCGTGGCCTGAGTCGCTCAAGCTCGGCGGATATCGGCAACTTCTGGGTCGACTTCACCCGCACCCTGTACCGCGTGATGCTGCCGCTGTGCGTGGGCATGGCCCTGGTGTATGTGTGGCAAGGCATGCCGCAGACCTTTTCCTCCCAAGCCCTGGCCACCACCCTGGAAGGCGCGCAGCAACAACTGATTGTCGGCGCCGTGGCGAGCTTTGAATCGATCAAGCATATCGGCACCAACGGCGGCGGCTTCTTCAGCATGAACGCCGCGCACCCGTTCGAAAACCCGACGCCGCTGACCAACGCCCTGCACATCCTCAGCATGTTGCTGATCCCGTCGGCGCTGACCTACACCTTCGGCAGCATGCTGCTGCAACGCCGTCAGGGCTGGGTGTTTTTCGGCACCTTCCTGGTGATGTTCTTAGGCTTTCTCGCTCTGGTGTATGGCGCCGAGCAAAACGGCAACCCGCTGCTGACCCAGGCCGGTGCCAACCAGGCGCTGTCCATCGAACAAAGCGGCGGCAATATGGAAGGCAAGGAACTGCGTTTCGGCATTGCCGACAGCAGCCTGTTTATCGCCACCACCACCGCGGCCACCACCGGTTCGGTCAACGCGATGCATGACTCATTGACCCCCATGGGCGGCTTCGTGCCCCTGGCGCAGATGATGCTCAACTGCGTGTTCGGCGGCGACGGCGTGGGCTTTATCAACCTGATCCAGTACGCGCTGCTGACGGTGTTCCTGGTGGGCATGATGATTGGCCGCAGCCCGGAATTCCTCGGCAAGAAGATCGAGGCTCGGGAGATGAAACTGGTGATGCTCTCGGTGCTCGCGCACCCCATCAGCATCCTCGGGTTCACCGCCCTCGCCGCGCTGTGGCCCGACACCATGGCCAGCCTGAATAACCTCGGCCCCCACGGTTTCAGCGAGGTGCTCTACGCCTACACCTCGGGCACCGCCAACAACGGTTCGGCGTTCGCCGGGCTGAACGCCAACACGCCGTTCTTCAACACCACCATTGGCCTGGCGATGCTGGTCGGGCGCTTCTTCACCATGCTGCCGATGCTCGCCGTGGCCGGTTCCCTGGCGATGAAAAAGACCGTGCCTGCCGGCGCCGGCACCATCCCCACCGCAACCCCGCTGTTCATGGTGCTGGTGGTGTTTGTGGTGCTGGTGGTGGGCGGCCTGACTTTCCTGCCGGCGCTCGCGCTCGGTCCGCTGGTGGAGCAACTGCAGTTGCTGTCCGGCCAGACGTACAACTAAGGACACGTTGATGACGACTCAATCGATATTCAAAGGGCTGTTGCGCCCGGTGCTGGTTTCGGCAGTGTTTTTCATGGCGCTGACCGGCCTCGCCTACCCGGTCTTCACCACCTTTGCCGCGCAGTTGCTGTTCCCGTTCCAGGCCCAGGGCTCGCTGATTGAACGCGACGGATTGGTGATCGGCTCGGCGTTGATCGGCCAGGACTTCACCAGGCCCGGCTACTTCCACGGCCGCCCGAGCATGACCCTCGGTGCCGACCCGCAAGACCTGAGCAAAAGTGTCTCCCAGCCGTACAACGCCGGTTCCAGCGGCGCCAGCAACCTGGGCCCTACCAGCCAGAAACTGGTGGACCAGGTCGCGGCCCGGGTTAAAGCCTACCGCCAGGACAACGGCCTCGCCGCCGAGGCCCAGGTGCCGGTGGATGCGGTCACCGCTTCCGCCTCCGGCCTGGACCCGCATATCTCCGTGGCCAACGCACGCATCCAGCTGGCCCGGGTCGCCCGCCTGCGACAGATCCCCGAAGCCGAACTGCTGCAACTGGTGAACGAAAACACCGCGGAACGCACCCTGGGTTTGCTCGGCGAACCACGGGTCAATGTGCTGCAACTCAACCTCGCGCTGGACGCCCGCCTGCCTCTGCGCCAGCCCCCCATTGCGGCCAGTGAGTAAGAGATTCCCCCATGATCAAGAATGCTCGTTTACCTCTGTTTGATCGCGCCATCGTGCTCTCCGCCTGCGGGGGTGCGTTCAAGAAACTGCTGCCCCAGGCGCAGTGGAAAAACCCGGTGATGTTCGTCGTGTACCTGGGCAGCATCCTCACCACGCTGCTGTGGTTCCAGTCCCTGGGTGGCCAGGGTGAAGCGCCCAGCGGCTTTATCCTCAGCATCTGTTTGTGGCTGTGGTTTACCGTGCTGTTCGCCAACTTTGCCGAGGCCCTGGCCGAAGGCCGCAGCCGTGCCCAGGCCGCCAGCCTGCGCGGGATGAAGCGCCAGACCCTGGCCAAGTTGCTGCAACAACCCAAACACGGCGCCCCATGGCTGCCGACCGAAGCCACGCTGTTGCGCAAAGACCAGGTGGTGTTGATCGAAGCCGGCGACCTGGTGCCGCTGGACGGCGTGGTGATCGAAGGAGTGGCCTCGGTGGACGAAAGCGCAATCACCGGCGAATCGGCACCGGTGATTCGCGAGGCCGGCGGCGACTTTTCCTCGGTCACCGGCGGCACGCGGGTGCTGTCGGACTGGCTGGTGGTGCGCATCAGCGTCAACCCGGGCGAGTCGTTCCTCGACCGCATGATCTCGATGGTCGAATCCGCCAAGCGCCAGAAGACCCCCAACGAAGTCGCCCTGACGATTTTGCTGGTGGGCCTGACCCTGTTGTTCCTGCTGGTGATCGCCACGCTGAGCCCGTACTCGATCTTCGCCGTGGCCATGAGTGGCAGTGGCAACGTGATCAGCGCCACGGTGCTGGTGGCGTTGCTGGTGTGCCTGATTCCCACCACCATCGGCGGCCTGCTCTCGGCCATCGGCGTGGCGGGCATGAGCCGCATGATGTCGGCCAATGTGATCGCCACTTCCGGCCGCGCCGTTGAGGCGGCGGGTGACATCGACGTGTTGCTGTTGGACAAGACCGGCACCATCACGTTGGGCAATCGCCAGGCCAGCAGTTTCCTGCCGGCACCGGGGGTCAAGGAAGCTGAACTGGCCGACGCGGCGCAACTGGCGTCCCTGGCCGACGAAACCCCGGAAGGCCGCAGCATCGTGGTGCTGGCCAAGCAGAAGTTCGACATCCGCGCGCGGGACATCAACGCCCTCGGCGCAAGCTTTGTGCACTTCACCGCGCAGACTCGCATGAGCGGCGTCGACCTGCCCGAAGGCCGCGGTATTCGCAAGGGTGCAGCGGATGCGATCCGCAGTCATATCGAAGCGCTCGGCGGGAGCTTTCCGGCTGCATTGCAGGCCAAGGTCGACGAAGTATCCCGACGCGGCAGCACTCCGCTGGTGGTCTCGGACGGGGCCAAGGCACTCGGCGTGGTGGAGCTCAAGGACGTGGTCAAGGGCGGCATCAAGGAGCGCTTCGCCGAACTGCGGCGCATGGGCATCAAGACCGTGATGATCACCGGCGACAACCGCCTGACCGCCGCCGCGATTGCGGTGGAAGCCGGCGTGGATGACTTCCTCGCCGAGGCGCGCCCGGAAGACAAGCTGCAGCTGATCCGCGACTACCAGGCCCAGGGCAAGCTCGTGGCCATGACCGGCGACGGCACCAACGACGCCCCGGCGCTGGCCCAGGCCGACGTGGCGGTGGCGATGAACAGCGGCACCCAGGCAGCGAAAGAGGCCGGCAACATGGTCGACCTCGACAGCAACCCGACCAAGCTGATCGAAGTGGTCGAGGTGGGCAAGCAGATGCTGATGACCCGTGGCGCGCTCACCACCTTCAGCGTGGCGAATGACGTGGCGAAATATTTCGCGATCATCCCGGCGGCGTTTGTCGCGACCTATCCGCAGCTCGGCGCGCTGAACGTGATGCACCTGAGCAGCCCCAACTCGGCGATCCTCAGTGCGGTGATTTTCAACGCGTTGATCATCGTGGCGCTGATTCCGTTGGCCCTGCGCGGCGTGACGTACCGGGCGATTGGCGCGGCAGCGTTGCTCAATCGCAACCTGCTGATCTATGGCCTGGGCGGGGTGCTGGTGCCGTTTGCCGGGATCAAGCTGATTGACCTGGTGCTGACCGGGCTGGGTCTCGTGTAGCACCGCAAACCCAATGTGGGAGCGGGCTTGCTCGCGAATACGGAGTGTCAGCCAACTCGACTGTCACTGACACACCGCTTTCGCGAGCAAGCCCGCTCCCACAATTGAACCGCATTGACCAGGAATGACATGCCCGCATTAAACGAAGAACGCCCCGACCCCGACGCCCTTCTCGCCCGGGTCCAGCAGGAAGAACAGGCCGCCTTGCGCGGCAAACTGCGTATCTACTTCGGCTCCAACGCCGGGGTGGGCAAGACCTGCGCCATGCTTGACGCGGCGCAACGGGAAGTCAGCCTGGGCCGCGACGTACTCGCCGGTGTGGTGGAAACCCACGGCCGCCAGGAAACCGCCAACCTGCTCAACGGCCTCGAACAACTGCCCCGCGCCCACCGCCTGCATCACGATTTCACCCTCACCGAATTCGACCTCGACGCGGCCCTGCAACGCCATCCCGCCGTGCTGCTGGTGGATGAACTCGCCCACAGCAACGTGCCCGGCTCGCGCCACCCGAAACGCTGGCAAGACGTGGAAGAACTGCTCAGCGCCGGCATCGATGTGTGGACCACCCTCAACGTCCAGCACCTGGAAAGCCTTAACGATCTGGTGAGTGGGATCATTGGCATTCGCGTGCGGGAAACCGTACCGGACCACGTGTTCGACAATGCCCACGAAGTGGTCGTCGTGGACCTGCCGCCGGATGATCTGCTGCAACGCTTGAAGGACGGCAAGGTGTACCTGGGCCCTCAGGCCGAACGTGCGTCGCGGCACTTTTTCCGCAAGGGCAACCTGCTCGCCCTGCGGGAACTGGCCCTGCGCCGCACGGCCGACCGGGTCGACACGCAGATGCGCGTGTACCGTCGCGAACAGTCGATCAAGACCCTGTGGCCCGCCCGCGAGCGATTGCTGGTAGGCGTGGCCGGTGACGCCGGTGATGAACGCCTGGTGCGAGAAGCCGCGCGCCTGGCGCAAAAGCTCGAGGCGGACTGGATCGTGGTGCACGTCGCCGCAGCCCAGGGCCGCGGCGCCAAGCGTTATCTCACGGCGATGAAAACCCTGGCCCTGGCCAGCGAATTCGGCGCCGACACCGCGACATTGCCGGGCATGGACGTCGCCGAAGCACTGGCCGCCTGTGCCCGGGAACACAACGCCAATCGCCTGGTGCTCGGCCATCACCCGCGCCGGGCATGGCGGTTCTGGCATCAGTCGGTGAGCGACCGGATCAGCCGGCACCATCCGCAGATCGACCAGATCGTGATCGCCCATGGCATGTTGCCAGGCACTGTTCCTGCCATTGAAAAACCTACACCAGCGCCCGGCAGAACCCTGGCCTACCTCTGGTCCACACTCGCCTGTTTCACCGCCAGCGCCATCGCCGCGCTGCTGCTGCAGGTGTTCGACCTGGCCAACGTGGTGATGCTGTTCCTGCTCACGGTGGTGCTGGTGGCCCTGCGGTTTGGACGCGGCCCCGGCGTGTGGGCAGCGATGCTCGCGGTGCTGTGTTTCGACTTCTTTTTCGTCCAGCCGCGCTACTCGTTTACCGTCAACGACACCCAGTATTTCTTCACCTTCGCGCTGATGCTCGGCATCGCCCTGATCACCGGGCAACTCACCGCCCGCCTGCGCCACGAAGCGCGCACCGCCGCTGCCCGGGAACGCCGCGCTACTTCCCTGGCGCGTCTGGCCCGGGACCTGTCGGCCGCGTTGACCGTGGAGCAGATCAGCGAAGTGGCGCTGCGCACTTTCAGCGGCGTGTTCGAGGCGCGGGTCGGCCTGGCCTTGCCGGACGCCGCCGACGGCGTGCACAGCGTGGGCGCGGGCGGGCTGCCGATCGACGACAGCATCGCCCAATGGACCTACGACCACGGCCAGTCCGCCGGCCAGGGCACCGACACCTTGTCCGCCGCCAAGGGCTGCTACCTGCCGCTCAAGGCGCCGATGCGCGTGCGCGGTGTGCTGGTGCTGGAACTGGCGCAAAGCGAACGCCTCAACGAGCCCGAAGAGCGCCGCCTGCTGGAAGCCTGCATGAGCCAATTGGCGATTGCCCTGGAGCGCGTGCACTTCGTCGAAGTGGCGCAAAGCACGATGGTGCAGATGGAAGGCGAGAAAATGCGCAACACCTTGCTCGCGGCGATTTCCCACGACCTGCGCACGCCCTTGACCACCCTGATCGGCGCGGCCGATACCGCCCTGCCCCATGCGCCGCCGGGGCCGCTGACCGCGTTGCTGCACGGTATTCATGAGCAGGCGACTTCGATGCAACGCTTGATCGAAAACTTGCTGGACATGGCCCGCATGCAGGAGCGCGGTGTGCGACTCAACCGGCAATGGCATTTGCTGGAAGAGATCGTCGGCAGCGCCCTGCGCCAGTTGCGTGAACCACTGGCCCGGCATGTGGTGAACACGACGCTGGACCCGCAATTACCGCTGGTGGAAGTCGACGCGCTGCTGATCGAACGGGTGCTGGTCAACCTGCTGGACAACGCCGCCAAATACACCCCGCCTGGCACGGTCATCACCGTTACCGCCCGTTCCGTTTCCGACAGCATCCTGCTGGAAGTCAGCGACACCGGCCCGGGCAGCGCGCCGGCCAATCTGTTCGAACCGTTTGCCCGTGGCCAGCAGGAATCCTCGGTCGCCGGAATCGGCCTGGGCCTGGCCCTGGCCAAGCGCATCGTCGAAGCCCACGGCGGGCGCATCGAAGCCAGACCCGGCAGCGAGCGCGGCATGCATTTCGTCATCACTTTACCGGCGGGTACTCCGCCCCCAATGGACGCCCTATGAGCACTGCACGCATTCTGATTGTTGAAGACGAGGCCAACATCCGCCGTTTTGTCGGCATCGCCCTGCAGGATGAGGGCTTCCAGGTGTTCGAGGCCGACAGCGTCAAACGCGCGTTGATCCACGCTTCCAGCCGTCAGCCGGACCTGGTGATCGTCGACCTCGGCCTGCCGGACGGCGACGGCAAACAGCTGATCAGCGAGCTGCGGGGATGGCTGGCGGTGCCGATCCTGGTGTTGTCGGCACGGGATCGCGAAGAGGAAAAAGTCGCCGCCCTGGACGCCGGCGCCGATGACTACCTGACCAAACCCTTCGGCGTACCCGAGTTGCTCGCGCGCATCCGTGCGCAACTGCGTCGTCATGGGCAGACCGGCACCGTGGCGGCCACCAGCAAGGTGGCGTTTGGTGATATCGAGGTGGACCTGGCGACCCATGAAGTGTGGCGCCAAGGCCTGCCGGTGCACCTGACGCCCATCGAATACCGCCTGCTGTGCGCGATGATTCGCGGGCAGAGCCGGGTGCTGACCCACCGGCAATTATTGCTCGAGGTGTGGGGCCTGGACTACGTGGACCGCGCCCACTACCTGCGGGTGCACATGGCGCACCTGCGGCAGAAGCTGGAGGCGGACCCGGCCCAGCCGCAGTACTTCATCACCGAGTTGCAGGTGGGCTACCGACTGGTGGGTTTGTGAACAGGTGCGCGGCGGCGAAATCGACAAACACGCGGATCTTCGGCGAGAGATGCCGGCTGGATGGCCACAGCGCCCAGAACTGGCCCTGGTCATCGGAATGGCCGTCGAGCACGGTTTCCAGCTGGCCCTGGGCGAGGGCTTCGCGGGCCAGGAAGTCTGGCACGTAGGCAATCCCATGGCCGTCCATCGCGGCCCGGAGCATGGCCTCCATGTTGTTCAGGGTCAGCGCGGTGGGCAGGCGCAATTGGGTGATGGCCGGGTTGGCGGACAAGGTCCAGTCCATGATTTTGCCGGTGGTGGCGAAGCGGTAACGCAAGCACGGGTGATGCTCCAGTTCGCTCAGGGATTCTGGCCGGCCGTTGGCTCGTAGGTATTGGGGCGATGCACACAGCACAAACCTGAACGGCCCCAGCTTGCGGGCCATCAGGGTCGAATCCGCCAGGCCACCGCTGCGGATGACCACGTCGAAGCCCTCCTCGATCACGTCCACCAGATGGTCGTTGAAATCCAGCTCCAGCTCGATCTCGGGGTAGGCTTTGCGGAACGCCCTCATGTGCGGAAAGAGAAAGCGATAACCGATGGTGGGCAGGCTGACCCGCAGTTTGCCCCGGGGTGCCTGCATCGCATGGGAAAGCATGGCGCGGGCGTCTTGCAGGTCGTCGAGAATTTTCCGACTGCGCTCGTAGAACAATTGGCCTTCGGCGGTGAGGCTGACCTTGCGCGTACTGCGGTGCAACAGCCGCACATTCAGTGACGCCTCAAGCTTGGCGACATTCTTGCCCACCGCCGAAGCGGAAATCCCCATCGCCCGGGCCGCGCCGGTGAAGCTCAGGGCCTCTGCCGTTTTCACGAAGGCGATCACGCCGCTCAAGTTATCGGTCACGTCATTGCATCCATCCAGTCCGTTATGAACGGAATGTAAGCCCGTTTATCCGTGATTGCATCCTGATTAGAGTCTTTTAATCTTCAAACTCGCGGGAATGCCCCTATGAACACGACAACCGAATCTGCGCCCGCCCATGGCCGATATTCCATCCTGGCGGCCATTTGCCTGGCCGCCCTGGTATTGCCCATGAGCTTTACCGGCGGCGCCGTCGCCACGCCCTTTATCGGCCAGGCATTTGCCGCCCAGCCCAGCCAGCTGGCGTGGATCACCAACGCATTCATGCTGAGTTTCGGCAGCCTGTTGATGGCCGCCGGCACCCTAGCCGACCTGTATGGGAGAAAGCGTCTTTTCTTGTGGGGCATGGCGCTGTTTACCGTGGTCTCCTTGCTGCTGGCAGTGGCACCGGGGATTTTCTGGCTGGATGTGTTGCGTGGCGTGCAGGGCGTCGCGGCGGCTACGGCATTGGCCAGTGGCTGTGCGGCGCTGGCCCAGGAGTTTGACGGCCATGCCCGCACCCGCGCCTTCAGCTTGCTGGGCACCACATTCGGTGCAGGCCTGGCGTTTGGGCCATTGCTGTCGGGGGTGCTGATCGAGCACTGGGGCTGGCGCTCGATTTTTCTCGGCACTGCATTATTGGCCGGTATTTCGCTGCTGTTTGCCGCGCCCAAAATGCGTGAAAGCCGCGACCCGCAAGCGCTGCGGCTGGACACCGCTGGTGTACTGACGTTTTCCGCGATGCTGGTGGCCCTGACCACGGCGGTGATCCTCGCCCCGGAGCACGGCTGGTCATCGCTACTGGTTGATGCCCTGCTGATCGCAGCGGCAGTGTTTTTGCTGGTGTTTATCCTCGTCGAAAACCGCTCCAGTCAACCGATGCTGGAGCTGCGGCTGTTTCGCTTCCCGCGCTTTATTGGCGTGCAGCTCCTGCCGATCGGCACCTGTTACTGCTACATCGTGTTGATCGTGTTGCTGCCCCTGCGGTTTATCGGCGTGGAAGGCGCCAGCGCGCTGGACGCGGGTTTGATGATGCTCGCGTTATCGGCACCGATGCTGGTGGTGCCGATGATCGCCGCATCGCTGACCCGCTGGCTCTCAGCAGGACTGTTGTGTGCCATTGGCTTGCTGATCGCGGCGGTGGGCCTGTGGGGATTAAGCCTGGCCAACCAGCCTGCGCAGACCATCGCCGCAATGCTGGTCATCGGGATAGGCACCGGGCTGCCGTGGGGTTTGATGGATGGTTTGGCGATCAGCGTGGTGCCCAAGGAGCGCGCGGGAATGGCGGCGGGGATTTTCAACACCACCCGCGTGGCCAGTGAAGGCGTGGCGCTGGCGATCACGATGGCGGTATTGGGCGCATTGGTGGCACATCACCTGAAGGGTCTCGCAGGGGCCGACGTGTCAGTGATTGCCCAAGGCCTGGTCATGGGCAACGTGCAACTGGCCTCGGCCGCCCTTCCGCTGGAAGCACTGCGCAGCGCCTACATCGCGGGGTTCAACACGTTGCTGCAACTGCTCGCGGGATTCACCGTGCTGACGGCGTTGGTGGTCCTGGCCTTCATGGGGCGAAACAGCATTGCACCCGTGCAAACCGAACCGGGCATTCAGTCGTTGAGCTGAATCCCAGGCACAAAAAAGCCCGCTCAATGAGCGGGCTTCCTGTGGTACCTGGCGTTCAGCGTTCCAGGTGACCGAATATGGCGCAGCGGACGGGACTCGAACCCGCGACCCCCGGCGTGACAGGCCGGTATTCTAACCGACTGAACTACCGCTGCGCGTAACACATAAAGCGAATGGTGGGTGATGACGGGATCGAACCGCCGACATTCTGCTTGTAAGGCAGACGCTCTCCCAGCTGAGCTAATCACCCTTCACTTTCGGTGTGGGGCGCATTCTATAGCATTTTTCCGTAATGTCATGATTTAAATGCAATTTATTTAAAATATTTTGTCTTCGACCCCGCGCACCCCGCAAAACCGGCGCTTTGGGTGCAAACGCGAGTCTATTGCGTTTGCCCAAGCCTTGGCCCCACAATTAACAATTATTCTCAATAACACCTGGGCCGGGCCTTATGTCTGTGGGTGAACCGCCGTTCCAACGGGAGATTACCGAGCTGTACAGCGAGCATCACGGCTGGCTGTTCACTTGGTTGCGCCGAAAACTGGGCTGTACCCATAACGCCGCCGACGTGGCGCAGGACACCTTCGCGCGGATTCTGCACGCCCGCGAGTCGGTAACCGCCATCCGCGAACCCCGCGCCTATTTAAGTACCACCGCCAGGCGGCTGATCATCGACCAGGCACGGCGCAAGCAGATTGAGCACGCCTACCTTCAGGAATTGATGCTGACGGTGGAAACCCTGGAAGGTTTCCAGTCGCCCGAACAGATCCACACCACCCTGGAAGCCCTCGAGCACATTGCCTTCATGCTGGAAGGCATGCACGACAATGTGCGTCAGGCGTTTGTGCTGTATTACCTCGAAGACCTGACCCAGCAGCAAATCGCCCGACAACTGAAGCTGTCGGAACGTACGGTACGCAAATACCTGATCCAGGCCCTGCTGCATTGCAGCCACAGCGTGGACATCTGAGCCGCGCATGCCCGCCTCTCGCCAACAGATCGATGAACAAGCCGCCGAATGGATGATTCGCCTGCACGAAGGTGAATTGACCGAGGCCCAGCGCCAGGCGTTCGAGCGCTGGAAGCAGCAAGGCCCGCAACACGCCGCATCAGCAGCGCGCATGGAAGATGTGATTGCGCGGATGCAGGCCCTGCGCGGGCAAAAGGCACCGGCCCGGGCGGCCTTGAGTGCGGCCTTTCCCCGGCATGGGAAGGCGCGCAAAAACTACGTCCGCGCGTTGGTACTGGCCTGCAGCCTGGGCCTTCCCGCCATGGCGCTGCTCTACAGTCCTTATCCACAACAATGGATGGCCGATGTGCACAACGGTCCCGGCGAATGGAAAACCCTGCGGCTGGCGGACGGCTCGACGCTGACCCTGAACGGCATCAGTGCGGCGAATCTGCATTTCGACAGCCGGCAGCGCCGCATCGAATTGCTGCAAGGCGAGATCCTGGTGGAAGTGGCCCACGATGGCGAACGGCCATTTGTGGTGCAGACCGCCCAAGGCACCCTGCGCGCCCTGGGTACGCGATTTGTGGTCAGGCGCGAGGATGACGTTACGGTGCTGAGCATGCTCGAATCCCGCGTTGCCGCCCAAAGCGCGAATGGCCAGCAGACGCTGGAAGTGGACGCCGGCTCACAGGCGCGACTCAGCAAAGATGCCGTGCGCCTCTCCGGCAGCATCGATACGGCGAGCATCAATGGGGCCTGGCGCCGCCATCAACTGGTGGTGGATAACCGACCGTTGCCGGAAGTGCTGGATGAGATCGCCCGGCACCGTTCGGGCCGCTTGCAGTTTGATCGCGCCGCACTGGCCAGTCTCAAGGTCTCGGCCGTACTTCCCCTGGATGACACCGACCGCACCTTGCAGATGCTGGCTCAAACCCTGCCGATTACGCTGAAAACCTTTACCCCATGGCTGATAATTGTCAGCCCGGATACCGAGAGCAAAAAATAATTATTCGCATTGCTTCCGCTTTTTTTCGGGTTGCCCGTCAAGGAAGGTATACCGATGACTAAAGGACTGCCCTCACCATGCCCTTCCCTTCCAAGCCTCGCAGACGCCTGCTGAGCAGCGCGCCGCTGACCCTCACACTGCTCGCGACGACGCTGCTCAATACCCATCTGGCCCAGGCCGACACGGTAAACGTTGCGGCCCAAGCCTACGACATACCTGCCGGGCCGCTGGGCGCCACACTCAACCAGTTCGCCCAGCAAGCGGGCGTGGCTATCGTGTTCCAGTCCCAGAACCTGCTGGGGCTCGCGGGCCCGGGACTCAAAGGCACTTATAGCGTGGAGGCCGGGTTTGAAAAGCTGCTGCGTGGCAGTGGTTATCGGGCAGTCAAAGGTGATCAGGTCTACGCACTGGAAGCCAACCCTACCCCCACCGGCGCCGTGGAGCTGGGGGCGACGCAGATCAGCGCCAACCAACTCGGCACCATTACCGAAGGCTCCGGCTCTTACACCCCCGGCACCATCGCCACCGCAACCCGGCTGGTGCTGACGCCACGGGAAACTCCGCAATCGATCTCGGTGGTCACCCGCCAGGCCATGGATGACTTTGGCCTCAACTCCATCGACGACGTGATGCGCCATACCCCGGGCATCACCGTGGCAACGTATGACAGCGACCGTACCAGCTATTACTCCCGTGGCTTCGCGATTCGCAACTTCCAGTACGACGGTATTCCTATCCTGCAAGACCCGCAGTATTCGTCCGGCCATACCCTCACCGACATGGTGATCTATGACCGGGTAGAAATCCTCAAGGGCGCCACTGGCCTGCTCACTGGCGCCGGTGGCCCTGGTGGCACCATCAACATGATCCGCAAGAAACCTACCCAGGAATTCAAGGGCCATATCGACCTTGGCGCCGGTTCCTGGGACAACTACCGATCGGAAGTTGACGTCAGCGGTCCCTTGACCGAAACCGGCAACATCCGCGGCCGAGCCGTGGCGGCCCATCAAGACAAACACTCCTTCATGGACCATTACCAACGCAAAACCAGCGTCTACTACGGCATCCTGGAGGCGGACCTGTCGCCGGATACCCTGCTGACCGTGGGCGCGGACTATCAGGATAATGACCCCAAAGGCTCAAGCTGGACCGGCAGTGCCTCGCTGTATGACGAATCCGGCAATCGCATTGGCTCCAAGCGCTCATTCAACAACGGGCCACGGTGGAGCAGTTGGCAGCAGTACACGCGCACCGCCTTTGCCACCCTTGAACACAGCTTCGAAAATGGCTGGGTCGCCAAAGGTCAGTACAACCATCAAATCAACGGTTACAACGCCCCCCTGGGTTTCGTGAGCCCAGGTTTGCCCTCAGTGCTGGCGCGCAAATACACAGGTGAAACCGTCAGCGACAGCGCCGACCTTTACACCTCTGGCCCCTTCGACCTGTTTGGCCGAGAACACCAGTTGGTGGTCGGCACCTCGGTTTCCCGCTCCCACTGGAAAGGCAAGGACTACACCAACGCCAGCCTGCCCAACAATAACTTCGACTATTACAACTGGAACGGCGACATCCCGAAGCCGGACTGGGGCGAAGTCACCAACAAAAACGATGAAATCACCCGCCAGACCGGCAGCTACATGACCGCTCGCTTCAGCCTCACGGACGATCTTTCGCTGCTGCTGGGCACGCGCGTTGCAGACTTCCAGGTCACCGGCACCAGTGATACGAAAAAAAGCGGCAAGGTCTTGCCCTATGCAGGCCTGGTATACGACCTGAACGACAACGTGTCGGCCTACGCCAGTTACACGGAAATTTTCCTGCCGCAGTCGTTCAACCGTGATCGCAACAACAAATTGCTGGAGCCGGATGAAGGCAAGAACTATGAAGTGGGGCTCAAAGGTGAATTCTTCGAAGGGCGCCTGAATTCCAGCATCGCCTACTTCGAGGTTCACGAAAAAAACCGCCCCGAGGAAGATACGGAGTACAACGCCAATCCAACCAACCCCGCTCGCGACTACGCCTATAAGCCGATCACTTCGAAAACCAAGGGTTATGAGGCGGAAATCTCTGGCGAGCTGACACCCGGCTGGCAGTTGCAGGCAGGCTACACCCACAAGATTGCCCGTGATGAAAGCGGCAAGAAGGTATCGACCTGGGAGCCGGAAGATCAGGTCAATGTCTATACCAGCTACAAGCTGACCGGCAGCCTCGACAAACTCACCCTCGGCGGCGGCGCGCGTTGGCAGGGTCAAGGCTGGCAGGTACTGAGCAATTGGGCCAAGGGCGGCGCTCAAGAAAAATTTGCCCAGGATCCCTACTGGCTGGTGGACCTGATGGCCCGCTATCAGATCACCGACAGCGTGTCGGCGACCGTCAACGTCAACAACGTGTTCGACAAGTCGTATTACACCAACATCGGCTTCTACAACTCGTCGTACTATGGCGACCCTCGCAACGTAATGGTCAGTACCCGCTGGGATTTCTAAACCCAATCAAAAACGCCCCCGATCGCTGCACATGATCGGGGGCGTTTTTTAGACCGGCGGTTTCTTGCAAACCCCAGACAGCAAAAAGCCCGCTCAATGAGCGGGCTTCCTGTGGTACCTGGCGTTCAGCGTTCCAGGTGACCGAATATGGCGCAGCGGACGGGACTCGAACCCGCGACCCCCGGCGTGACAGGCCGGTATTCTAACCGACTGAACTACCGCTGCGCGTAACACATAAAGCGAATGGTGGGTGATGACGGGATCGAACCGCCGACATTCTGCTTGTAAGGCAGACGCTCTCCCAGCTGAGCTAATCACCCTTCACTTTCGGTGTGGCGCGCATTCTACGGAGCGACCCATGGTCTGGCAAGCACTTTCTTAAATAATTTTTTTCAGGCCTTCCAATGGCTTAGCGAGGGTTGGCCTATGACGCCATGAGGAGAATAATGCCCCCCTTTGTATATAAGGAGAGACTCACCCCATGTGGTTCAAAAACCTGCTTATCTATCGCCTGACCCAAGATCTGCCTGTTGATGCCGAGGCGTTGGAAACTGCACTGGCCACCAAACTGGCGCGCCCTTGTGCAAGCCAGGAATTGACCACTTACGGTTTCGTCGCCCCTTTCGGTAAAGGCGAAGACGCGCCACTGGTGCACGTCAGCGGTGATTTCCTGCTGATCGCTGCGCGCAAGGAAGAACGTATCCTGCCGGGTAGCGTGGTGCGTGATGCGGTGAAGGAAAAGGTCGAAGAGATCGAAGCCGAGCAAATGCGCAAGGTCTACAAAAAGGAACGCGACCAGATCAAGGATGAAATCATCCAGGCCTTCCTGCCGCGCGCGTTCATCCGTCGCTCGTCGACCTTCGCCGCCATCGCGCCGAAACAAGGCCTGATAATGGTGAACTCCGCCAGCCCGAAACGTGCCGAAGACCTGCTGTCCACCCTGCGTGAAGTGATCGGCACCCTGCCGGTACGTCCGCTGACCGTGAAAACCGCGCCAACCGCCATCATGACCGACTGGGTCACCACCCAGAAACCGGCCGATGACTTCTTCGTCCTCGACGAATGCGAACTGCGCGACACCCACGAAGACGGCGGCATCGTGCGCTGCAAACGCCAGGACCTGACCGGCGAAGAGATCCAACTGCACCTGACCACCGGCAAAGTCGTGACCCAGTTGTCCCTGGCTTGGCAGGACAAGCTGTCCTTCATGCTGGACGACAAAATGACCGTCAAGCGCCTGAAGTTCGAAGACCTGCTGCAGGATCAGGCTGAACAGGACGGCGGCGACGAAGCACTGGGCCAGCAGGACGCCAGCTTTACCCTGATGATGCTGACGTTTGGCGACTTCCTGCCGGCGTTGGTTGAGGCACTGGGTGGCGAAGAAACCCCACAAGGTATCTAAAGCCTTGTGAAGATCAAAATGTGGGAGCGGGCTTGCTCGCGAATGCGTCCTTTCAGTTGATATCTTCCTGGCTGACACACCGCATTCGCGAGCAAGCCCGCTCCCACATTTGATCGCATGCGCACTTCCAAAATCGAATAACAAGGACCAACCCCATGCGTGCACTCGCCGCCTTGAGCCGTTTCGTCGGCAATACCTTCGCCTACTGGGTGCTGATTTTTGCCGTGGTTGCGTTCCTGCAACCCGCCTGGTTTCTCGGCCTCAAAGGCGCCATCGTGCCGCTGTTGGGCCTGGTGATGTTCGGCATGGGGCTGACCCTCAAACTTGAAGATTTCGCTGAAGTCGCGCGCCATCCGTGGCGCGTGGCATTGGGTGTGGTCGCGCATTTCGTGATCATGCCCGGCGTGGCCTGGCTGCTGTGCCAGGTCTTTCACCTGCCACCGGAAATTGCCGTCGGTGTGATCCTCGTCGGCTGCTGCCCGAGCGGCACGTCGTCCAACGTCATGACCTGGCTGGCCCGGGGCGACCTGGCCCTGTCGGTGGCCATCGCCGCCGTCACCACCCTCCTCGCTCCGCTGCTGACGCCCGCGCTGATCTGGCTGCTGGCCTCGGCCTGGTTGCCGGTGTCGTTCATGGAGTTGTTCTGGTCGATCCTGCAAGTGGTACTGCTGCCGATCGTGTTGGGCGTGGTGGCGCAGCGCTTGCTGGGCGCCCGGGTACGGCATGCGGTCGAGGTGTTGCCGCTGGTGTCGGTGGTCAGCATCGTGGCGATTGTCGCCGCCGTGGTGGCGGCCAGCCAGGCGAAGATTGCCGAGTCGGGCCTGCTGATCATGGCGGTGGTGATCCTGCATAACACCTTTGGCTTCCTGCTGGGCTATTTCACCGGCCGTGTGTTCGGGCTGCCGCTGGCACAACGCAAATCCCTGTCGCTGGAAGTGGGCATGCAGAACTCCGGCTTGGGCGCCGCACTGGCAAGTGCGCATTTCTCGCCGCTGGCGGCGGTGCCGAGTGCGCTGTTCAGCGTCTGGCACAATATTTCCGGGGCACTCCTGGCTACGTACTTCCGGCGAATGAGCGAAAAGGAAGACCGCGAATTGTTGGCGGGCAAGTCCGAAACTTGATCACCTGATCAATATTCGGCACTCTACCGGGCTTCGCGGGGACGACCCTGCGACGCAATCAAGCGCTTAATCCGGGGACGCCCCCACCTAAGAAGGGAGGTCATCATGTCCTGGATCATTCTGTTTTTTGCCGGACTGTTTGAAGTCGGCTGGGCCGTCGGACTGAAATACACCGACGGTTTCAGCAAGCCACTGCCCACGGCCCTGACGATTGCCGCCATGGCCATCAGCCTGGGGTTGCTGGGGTTGGCCATGAAGGAACTGCCGCTGGGTACCGCCTATGCCATCTGGACCGGTGTCGGTGCAGTGGGCACGGTGATTGCCGGGATTATCCTGTTCGGGGAGTCCATGGCGCTGTTTCGACTGGCCAGTGTGGCGTTGATTATCTGTGGGCTGATCGGGCTCAAGATCAGCGCCTGAGCCACTCACCGGCAATAAAAACAAGGTGGACTTAATAGTCCACCGAGTACGGCACGCTATTTACTACTCTGTGATGCATCAGACGTCATAGTAGCGTTCACGCGGTTCTTTCCCCCATTCCTTGTAAAGTGCATTTTCGTTATACGGCTCCGGGTTTGTACTGGTAGGGGGCGTTGAGGGGTCATTATCAAAATCATAAGGTTCACCGTCCGTTGGTAACCCAACGGCTTGCCGCTCCAAATTTGGCTCACGAGTTGGCCTGCGGGGATCGCTAGTTTCTGGCGGTACTTCAGTTTCTCCGGGCAAGAACTTACCGTCGACACCGTCGTACGCATGGGCGAACTCATGGAACAGGGTTGAGACGCCTGGACGCTCGTACTTGTCCATAATGAACGAAGGGTTGTAGGAGACTGTTGCATCATCAGCCGGCATACCTGGCGTGTTATTAGTGATGAATCCGTGTTGCGAATCTTGAGGTGGGTGCTCATTGAGTGGTTGTAAGTCCTTACGTCCGTACTTATAAAAGATACCCTCCGACTCTGGCACCTTCTCTATTTTTATCGGCGCGGGAGTCTTGTCTAACGCCCCAAGCATTTTTTGCCCTACTGGAGAACCCCGAAAAAACTCTAAATCATCTTCAACGCGCTGCTTGAACTCACCATCCCCTTTAACCTCAAACGCTTTTTTACCAACGTCAGACGGCGTCACCTCAACGAACTTAGAGTTCCCCGTGCGTTTTATAGTGTCGTCTTTCTTGCCGTAAACAATATCCTTATCAGATACTGAATTAACCGTATCCTGCCCCTTGCCGGTATAAATTGTATTCTGACCAGCACCACCATCTACAACATCATTTCCCTTTCCGCCATTCATGACGTTCTTCCCACCGCCTCCACGCAGCGAATCATTGCCGCTGCCACCGTCCATGTAAGTGCCACCACCTGCTCCCCGCAACTTGTCGTTGCCGTTACCCCCATACATGACGCTATATGCCGAGCCTCCGGTGATCGTGTCATCCCCATCGTTGCCCTCGGCATACCCGACACCGCTGCCCAATTGAATGGTGTCATTACCAACACCGCCGTAGACATTGGTCCTGCCGCCTCCAGCGTTGAATCGATCGTTGCCGGCTCCCAGCTTGACGCTGACGGGCACTTTTACGTCGTCGTCAATAGTGACATTGTCGTCTCCGCCGTTGCTTTGGATCTCAAGATGCTGCTGACCATTACTCTTGGTATCGAAAGGAATGTCGTAGGTCTTGCCATTAATCTCGGCGGTCAATCCTCCATCAGCCGAATTTTTAATATGAATTTTGTCCGCGCTGTCACCCGTCTTAATCGTTAACGCCTGGTCTTTTGGCGGGGAGAAAAAACCACGCCCGCCGCCCCTAACACTTAGATCTATCTGGACCCCACCTTCATTGAATGGCATATTCGGGATGATCTTTATCGGCGCAGAAGGCTCGCCCTGTTTATCCTGTAACTTATCGGAGGGTGCTGTAGAAAGAGTATGTAAAGGCGGTTGTAAAGCGGGAGGGTTAGTACTCACTTGCATGTTCATCGAAAATCATCCTTAGCGTTAGACAACTACGATGACTGCGTGGCAATTAGAAAGAAATGGTTCCGCAGGATGAGTGATTTATTACCCAAAACTACAAACTGCAAGCGTTGTCCCACATCAAAGTCAGTCCCTGCCCAGGCCCTTCAGCGCAGAAGGTCCTGAGCACCAGAACTTGACTACTTGAGATCACCCCTCAACGTGCCAACCAGACCATGCAACGCCTCGGGCGTCGCCGCCTCCACCGTCACCGGCGCGCCGGCCACCAGGGTCACTCGCGACCAGATCCGGTGGAAGAAGCCCTTGTTCGGATCGCGACTGAAAAAACTCCCCCACAACCCCTGCAACGCCATCGGAATCACCGGCACCGGCGTCTCTCCAAGAATCCGCGTCACGCCGCTTCGGAACTCGTTCATCTCGCCATCGGAGGTCAATTTTCCTTCCGGGAAGATGCACACCAGCTCGCCGTCCTTAAGGTAGTGGGCAATCCGCTGGAAGGCCTTTTCGTAGATCTGGATGTCCTCATGCCGCCCGGCAATCGGAATCGCCCCGGCAGTGCGGAAGATAAAGTTCAAAACCGGCAGGTTGTAGATCTTGTAGTACATGACAAAACGAATCGGCCGACGCACCGAACCGGCAATCAACAGCGCATCGACAAACGACACGTGATTGCACACCAGCAACGCCGCGCCCTCGTCTGGGATCAGCTCGAGGTTCTTGTGCTCGACGCGGTACATGGAATGGCTGAGCAGCCAGATCATGAAACGCATGGTGAACTCGGGCACGATCTTGAAGATGTAGGTGTTGACCGCGATGTTCAGCAGCGACACCACCAGGAACAACTCGGGAATCGACAGCTTGGCCACGCTCAGCAGCAGGATCGAGACGATCGCCGAGACCACCATGAACAGCGCATTGAGAATGTTGTTGGCCGCGATCACCCGCGCCCGCTCGTTCTCGGCGGTACGCGACTGGATCAACGCGTACAGCGGCACGATATAGAAGCCGCCGAATACGCCGAGGCCAAGGATATCGAACAACACCCACCACGCCTGGCCGTAACTCAGCACGGCGATCCAGTCGTTGGCCTGGACGTTCTGCGGGAAGCCGCCGGAATGCCACCACAGCAGCAGGCCGAAAACGGTCAAACCGAACGAGCCGAACGGCACCAGGCCGATCTCGACTTTGCGCCCGGAGAGCTTTTCGCACAGCATCGAACCCAGTGCGATGCCCACCGAGAACACCGTGAGGATCAGCGTGACCACAGTCTCGTCGCCGTACATCCATTCCTTGGCGTAGGCCGGGATTTGCGTCAGGTAGATCGCGCCGACAAACCAGAACCACGAGTTGCCGACAATCGAGCGCGACACCGCCGGTGTCTGCCCCAGGCCGAGCTTCAAGGTGGCCCAGGACTGACTGAAGATATTCCAGTTCAGGCGCATCTCGGGGCTGGACGCCGCCGCGCGCGGAATGCTGCGGCTGGCCAGGTAGCCCAGCACCGCAATGCCGACGATGGCCGTCGAGACCACCGGCGCGTAATGGGTGGACGACATCATGATCCCGGCGCCAATGGTGCCCGCGAGGATCGCGAGGAACGTGCCCATTTCCACCAGGCCATTGCCGCCCACCAGCTCATCTTCGTGCAGGGCCTGGGGCATGATCGAGTACTTCACCGGCCCGAACAGCGCCGAGTGCGTGCCCATGGCAAACAGCGCCAGCAGCATCAGCTCCAGGTGGTTGAACATGAAACCCACCGCGCCCACGGACATGATCACGATTTCGCCGATCTTGATCACCCGGATCAGCGCGTCCTTGTTGAACTTCTCGCCAAATTGCCCGGCCAGGGCCGAGAACAGGAAGAACGGCAGGATAAACAGCAACGCGCAGAGATTGACCCAGATCGAGCGGTCGCCCTCGATGGTCAGCTTGTAGAGAATCGCCAGGATCAACGACTGCTTGAATATATTGTCGTTGAACGCACCAAGGGACTGGGTAATGAAGAACGGCAGGAAACGCCGTTTGCGCAGCAAAGTGAATTGCGAGGGGTGGCTCATCGTCCGTGTTCCTGCGTGGCCTGAAGGCTGTTATTGGTTTTTCCAGGCCACGACTTTACCTAATCCTGCTTACTTATTCGCTAGTCCTGCAATGCACGGCGATACAAAAAGCTCGCCTTTATAGGCGCCCTGCACCGTGCGCTTGGCGACTATCAGCCACATCAGCGCCAGCGCCGCCACCAACACGCAACCAACGATGCTGAAAAAACCCAGGTGCAAGGTGCTCGCCAGTTTCAGCGTGGCCAGCGAGTACACGCCCAACGGGAAGGTGAAGCCCCACCAGCCAAGGTTGAACGGGATACCGGCCCGCAGGTAACGCAGGGTGATCAGCACCGCGATCAGCATCCACCACAAGCCGAAGCCCCACAGGGTGATGCCTGCGACCAGGCCGATGCCGTTGGCCATCTCACCGACGCCGGGCAGACCGTTGGCGGCAAAGATGGCAGGTGCATCACCGCCCAGTACCAGCATGCCCAGGGCACCGGTGCCGATGGGACCTAGAGCCAGCCAGCTCGACGCGGCCATATTGGCGTGTGGCAGTTTATGCAGGGCCATGCGCAGCATCAGGATGGTCAGGATGCTGAACGCCACCGGCAGGGAAAACGCCCACAGCACGTAGCTGGTCACCAGCATCACCAGTTGCGAATGGGCGTCGGCCAGGTGCGGCGCCAGCAGGCCACCGCTGGCGGCGGCGACTTCCGCGGCCACCACCGGCAACAGCCACACGGCAGTCATCTGGTCGATACTGTGTTCCTGACGGGTGAACATCATGAACGGGATCAGCACCCCGCAGGCCAGGGCCATCGCGACGTCGAGCCACCACAGCACCTCGGCCAGTTGCACCACGCCATCCCCCCAGCGCGGCACGCCAAACAGCAGGAAGCCGTTGATAATGGTCGCCAGGCCCATGGGGATGGTGCCGAAGAACATCGACACCGTGGAGTGCCCGAAAATGCGCCGGGCCTCGTGGAAAAACATCACCCAGCGCGCCGCATACAGCACGCTGAACAGCACAAACAGGCCGATGGTAAACAGCCACAGCCCTTCGGCCACGGCGTGCAGCCCCGCCAGGTTGACCGGCAATTGCGCCAGCGCCAACGCCAGCACCCCGGTGCCCATGGTGGCGGCAAACCAGTTGGGGGTGAACTGGCGAATCACTTCCCGGGGACGGGTCAGGTGACTGAAGGGTTTCAAGCTGCTGTGAAGCGTATTCGGGCAAGTCATGGTGTAGTCCTCTTCCTCGCATGAGGTTGAGACCATGGTAGAACCGAATCGAATATCTATATAACGGGTAATATCTCTAACTGTTATCTGTTTCGTAGATATACCATTAAATGCTGCCTTCGGTTTCAATCACCAGAATCCGTGCGGGGCCCTGTGGATGGGCAACATGCTCGGTGCCGACACTGGCGTAGAAGATGTCGCCTACCTCAAGCAAGGCCATCTGTTCGCTGCCGTTTTCGCGATAGTGCATCTGCACCTGGCCATCAAGCACCACGAACACCTCTTCGCCGTCATTCACGTGCCAGCGATACGGCTGGTCGGTCCAATGCAAACGGGTGGTGATGCCATTCATATTGGCGATGTCCAGCGCCTCCCAGGCGCGGCTGCCGGTGAATTCTTTGCTGCGGATGATCTTCATGGGTGAATCCCAAGGCGTAAGGGTGACGAATTATTACCGAATCAATTACCCGCCGTCGCCCTGCTCTTCGCCAAATCCTGCATTAGCAACGCCACCAACGCGCCGAGTGCCAATACGATCAACACCACGCCATAACCGTCGGTGGTGGCGATCAAACCGAAGGTGCGCGTCAAGTTGCCCGCCAACAGCGACGGCACACAGAACGCCAGGTAACTCAGCACATAGAACGCCGACATCAAGCCCGCCCGCTCATGGGGCAAGGCCAACGGCAAAACACTGCGCAGCGCACCGAGGAATCCCGAGCCAAAACCACCGCCGGCGATCAGCGTGGCAATGAAGAACAGCGGCAGGCTGGCGCTGTGGACGGCCGTGAGGATCAGCGCAACACCCACCGCCAGCAGCACGGCGCCCAACCGCAGGACTTTGTCCGCCGGGCGGTTGCGCAGGCTGAAAATCATCACCGCCCCGCTCAGCGTCAACACCGCCACCAGTCCGCCGCCGATCAGGTTCGAGGTGGACCCGGTCGCCGCCCGCACCAGCGAGGGCGCCAGGGACAGATAAAAACCGCCCATGGCCCATACGGCTACGTCTACCGGCAACGAGATCCACAAGGCGCGTCGGGCCTGGGGCGGTACATGCAAGGTGGGCCATAGCGAGGCCAGGGCCCCCGGAATCCGGCTGACTGTCTCCGGCAGGCGCCAGACGTACAATGCCTGCAGGATCATCAACCCGAGCAGGGTCCAGTAAATCAACGTGGTCGGCATCGGCGCGAACTCCACCAGCAGGCTGCAGCCCATGGCCCCGCAGGCCATGCCCAGCAAAGGCGCTACGCTGTTGATCAGCGGGCCTTGCTGGCGGTCGGTGTCGAGCAATGCGGCGCCCAGTACAGCGGTGGCCATGCCGGTGGCAAAGCCTTGTACCGTGCGGGCGGCAATCAGCCAGCCGACGCTGTCGGCATTGATAAACAGCAGCATCGCCAGCATATCGAGGAGCAGCGCGGCAAAAATTACCGGCTTGCGCCCCAGGTGGTCCGACAGCGACCCCACGGTCAGCAATGCAGCCAGCAGGCTCAAGGCGTAAATGCCAAATACCAGGGTCAACATCGCCGCCGAAAAGTGCAGGCCCTCTTGATAGAGGTGGTACAACGGGGTCGGCGCGCTGGAGGCGGCGAGAAACGTCAGCAAGGTGATCGCCAGAAACACCAGGCTGGAACGATGAGAAGTAACGCTGGACATGGGCACGCTCCGCTAAAGCTAATATTTTGCTTTTGCGGAGTGTGCTACCGGATGGCGCTTAAAGCAAATTCTTTGTGTTAAGGTTTTACGCATGGCGATAAAAGAAGGCCTCCGCCCGGGGGGCCGTAGTGCCCGGGTCCAGGAATCAGTGCATTCGGCAGTGCGCGAATTGCTCGAAGAGCAGGACCGTTCCAGCGTGACCGTGCCGCAGATAGCCACGCGCGCCGGAGTGACGCCTTCGACCATCTACCGGCGCTGGGGTGACTTGGCGGCGCTGCTGGCCGATGTTGCGATGGCCCGTCTGCGCCCGGACAGTGAGCCGGCTGATACCGGCAGCCTGCGCGGAGACCTGCGGGCCTGGGGTGAGCAATACCGTGATGAGATGAGCTCTGACCTTGGCCGCGAGATGATGCGTGATGTGCAATGCAGTCAGGCGCCGGGGTATTGCGTGGGGATTCTCACCGGGCAGTTGGAGACGATCCTGGATCGGTACACCGACGACGCCGGGACACTTCCCAGCGTGGATCGGCTGATCAATTTGATCGTTGCGCCCACCGTGTTTCGTAATCTGTTTTCTACCGCGCCGCTTGAGGTTGAAGAACTGCATGAGCTGATTGAGTTGGCTTTGCTGCCGTAAGGTGGTTTGTGGGTTTGGGTTTGGATTTGGGTGTATATCCGTTATTTGGGTTGTTGCTGATATGGGTTCCGCTCTTACAGCGGCTCACTTTTGAACAGCGCAAAAGTAAGCAAAACGCTCTTGCCCCACCACTCGGCACCTCGCCCAGGCTCGGTGTGCCCTCACTCCGGCTTTGGAAAGTGGGCCGCCGCGATGGGCCATCCTTGCCCCAGCGCGAC
>NZ_JACAPZ010000052.1:0-33336 GCF_013385475.1 Pseudomonas sp. G5001 | reverse complement strand
GCGAGGCACCGAGTGGTGGGGCAAAGACCTTTTGGTTACTTTTGGCTGGGCCGGCATTCCGGGCGTTTGCCAAAAGTGACCCGCTGTAAGAGCGGAACCATAAGTGGCCGTTACCGCAGCAACGGATATGTACACCTTCAGGCCCGACTCCGCAGCCACTGCATAAACCCCTTCTTAACCGGCACCACAGGCGCCTCCTGCGTCAAACTCTGAGCCGCATGCAACCTGAAATCCAGCAGGCTTTTCATAGCCTCACTGATGTCATGCCGAGCATCCAGACAAGGCTTCAGATACTCCTTCTCAATCCGATACAACGTACAAAACGTCTTCGCCGAAAAGTCCGCAGGCACACCCTGCTCCGAAAGAATCCCGGCCTCACCAATCACCTCCCCAGGCCCCATCCGCCCCGCTTCAAACTTGTGCCCGGCCTTGGTCAACATCACCGAAATCACCCCGGACTCGATGATAAACAGGTGATCACTCACCTCCCCCGCCGGCAAAATCATCTCCCCGGCGCGAAAGGTCTGCAGCGTCATGTTCTGGCTGAATGTCTCCTTCTCCTCCTGCCTCAACGTCGAGAAAATCGACGAACTCTCCAACAACGCTCGAGCCCGGGAAACCGTCACCGGCGCATTACTCTCGGCAGCCGACAACAAGCTCACCCCCGCCGCCTGCAAATGCCGAAACGCCAAATCATAAAGCTGATTGCGCACCTCACGCTTAAGCGCCATGGCCGGCACAAACCCGCTGATCTCATACTCCACGCCACCACTGGCCGACGTCTTGAACGCCACGCTCGGCGCCGGCTTGGCCAACAACGGCCGACACCCCTGCATCGCCCGCTCCAGCGCATCCAGCACGGTTTGGGGCCGCGCATGGGGGCTGACCTGCAGGCTGACCGCCAAGCCAAACATATCTGCGGGACGTGAGAAGTTGATGATCTTGGCCTTGGCCGCCAACGAGTTGGGCACCACCGCCAGGCTGCCCTGGGAGGTTTGCAGTTGGGTGGCGCGCCAGTCGATGTCGATCACCCGGCCTTCGGTGCCGTCGATGGAGATCCAGTCATCCAGTTGGTAGGGTTTGGTGGTATTGAGCACGATGCCGGAAAACACGTCGCTCAAGGTGCTTTGCAACGCCAGGCCGACGATGATTGCCACCGCACCGGAAGTGGCCAGCACGCCCTTGACCGGCAGGTCGAGCACGTAGGCCATGGCGGCGATGATCGCGATCAGGAAGATCACCGCGCCCACCAGATCCTGCAACAGCCGCCCGGTGTGGCCGACCCGCTGCATCATCACCGCGCCGAGCAATACCGTGAGGGTGCGCGCCGCAAACAGCCACCAGCCGATCTGGAACGCCGTTGCCGCCAAATGCAGCGCCACGTTGTCGCCGAACGGCGCGACCTGCATCGGGTTCATGCCTTCGTTGAACAGCACGGCGCTGAACACCGCAAAGATCACCAGCCGCGCCGCCAGCTTCCAATTGGCGAAATCGGCAGAGATCAAACGCCATACGGCAATATCGATCAGCACCAGCGCCAAGGCACAGAACATCGGGTGATCGGAGATAAATGAGGGCATTCAGGCGACTCCAGGGCGAATGCCATGAAGATCGCATGAAATGCCTTTGGAGGGTATAGCGCCCTAGCGCTGCATCTGCCCGAATTGCCCGGACTGATAGTCGGCAAACGCCTGGTGGATTTCCTGCTCGGTGTTCATCACGAACGGGCCGTGGCCGACGATGGGTTCGTCGATTGGCTCGCCGCTGAGCAACAGCACCATGGCGTCGTCGCTGGACTCGAGGCGCAGTTGCGTGCCATCGCGCTCGAACAGTGCCAACTGCCCTTCCCGCGCCACTTCAGTGCTGTTGATCCGCACCGTGCCGCGCAACACCACTAGCGCGGTGTTGCGCCCGGCGTGCAGGTCCAGCGTCACAGAGCGGCCGGCTTTGAGGCGCATGTCCCACACGTCGATCGGTGTGAAGGTGCGAGCCGGGCCTTTGACCCCGTCGAACTCGCCCGCGATCAAGCGCAGGCTGCCGGCGTGGTCGGCCAGGGGCAGCGTCGGAATATCGCCATCGAGGATGGTCTGGTAACCGGCGTCGGTCATTTTGTCCCTGGCCGGCAGGTTGACCCACAACTGGACCATTTCCAGGGCCCCGCCGCTGCGGGCGAACGCCTCGGAGTGAAACTCCTCGTGAATGATGCCCCTGGCGGCTGTCATCCATTGCACATCGCCCGGGCCGATGGTGCCGCCGGCGCCGGTGGAATCGCGGTGCTCGACTTCGCCCTTGTAGACGATGGTCACGGTTTCAAAACCGCGATGGGGATGCTGGCCCACGCCGCGACGTTGCTCGGTCGGGGTGAATGCCGCAGGACCGGCGTGATCCAGCAACAGGAACGGGCTGATCTGCTTGCCCATGGTGTCGTAGGAAAACAGCGTGCGAACCGGAAAGCCGTCGCCGACCCAATGGCCGCGTGGGCTGGTGTAGATGCCGATGATCTTTTTCATATGTGTCTCCAGTAATGGATACACCTTAAATCCGATACCAATTCCGCGCTAGACGGCAAAACCGGCCCTGATCGTCCCACCAGTGGAACAAAGACTCGGGGCTGGATTATTTTATATTTCGACCATAATATGGCGACAAATATTACAAGCGTAATTTTTAGCTCACCCCGCCCCACGGAGCCCGACATGAACCCTCTCCCCCTGCGTCTTCTCACGCCTCTGGCCCTGCTGGCGGTACTCAGTGGCTGCAACAACAAGGCCGACCCCGTCGCCGAAGCGCCCCTGCCCCGCCCGGTGCTGGCCGCCAAGGTCGAAGCCGCCGGCAGCCAGCAAAGCGCCTACACCGGCGTAGTGGCCGCACGCACGGAAAGTGACCTGGGGTTCCGCGTCAGCGGCAAGGTGATCGAGCGCAAGGTTGATCCCGGCCAGCACGTCAACCGTGGCGACACTTTGCTGGTGCTGGATATCGGCGACTTCGAACTGGCCCTGCGTTCGGCAAAAAACCGCGTCAATGCGGCCCAGGCGCAACTGCGCCAACGCCGGGACGATGAATCCCGCTACCAGCGCCTGGCCAATACCGGCGCCGTGTCGCGGCAGATTTTCGACCAGTCCGCCACCAATCTGCGGGTGGCCGAAGCCGAACTGGCCTCCGCGCAATCCGACGCCAGCCAGATCGAAAACCGCCGCACCTACTCGGTGCTCAGGGCCGACAGCGACGGCATCATCACCGACGTACGGGTGGACCGCGGCCAAGTGGTCGCCGAGGGGCAAGTAGTGGCGCGCCTGGCCCACGACGGCGCCCGGGAAGCCATCGTCAACCTCCCGGAAAACCAGCGCGACCAGGCTTCGCAAAAAGCCCTGGCGTTCCCCTTCGGCGCCCCTGAGCAAGCAGTGACCGCCACGTTGCGCGAGCTGTCTGCCAGCGCCGACCCGACCACCCGCACCTACCGGGCCCGCTATGTCTTGCATGGCCCCGTCGACCGCTTCGCTCTCGGCTCGACCATCACCGTGCGCCTGCAAGGTAACGGCCAGGCGCAACAGACCCGCGTGCCCATCGGGGCGCTGCAGGATGCCGGCAAAGGCACCGGTGTGTGGGTGATTGGCGCCGATGACAAGGTCAGCTTCGCCCCGGTCAACGTCGCCAGCCTCGGCCAGGAGGACGCGTTGCTGGACAGTGGCGTGGACCCCGGCCAAGTAGTCGTCGCCCTCGGCGCGCACCTGCTGCACAGCGGTGACGCGGTACGCCTGTTGCCGGCCCAGGTATTGGCCCTCAACCGTCAGCAGGAACACTGATAATGCGCGGGATCAACCTCTCCGAACTGGCGGTCAAGCATCGCGCGGTCACGCTGTTCCTGATCATCGCGATCCTCGCCGCCGGGGTCTTTGCCTTTGGCAAACTGGGACGCGCCGAAGACCCTTCGTTCACCGTCAAGGTCATGACCATCACCGCCGCCTGGCCCGGCGCCACCGCGCAAGAGATGCAGGAGCAAGTGGCCGACCGCCTGGAAAAACGCCTGCAGGAGCTGGACTATTACGACCGTGTCGAAACCATCGCCCAACCGGGCTTCGTCTCGATGCGCATGACGTACCTGGAGTCCACCCGTCCCAGCGAGATCCAGGACCTGTTCTACCAGACCCGCAAAAAGCTCAGCGACGAAGCCGCGAAGTTGCCCAAGGGGGTGATCGGGCCGTTCTTCAAGGATGAATACTCCGACGTGTACTTTTCCCTGTACGCGCTGGAGGCCGAACACCTGCCCCACCGGCAACTGGTGCAAATGGCCGAGGACATGCGCCAGGGCCTGCTCAATCTGCCGGGAGTGAAGAAGGTCAATATCCTCGGCGAACAGGCGCAGCGGATCTTCGTCGAGTTTTCCTATGAGCGCCTGGCCACCTTGGGCATCAAGCCCGAGCAGATCTTCGCCGCCCTCGCCGCCCAGAATGCCGTGGCGCCTTCAGGCTTTGTCGAGACCGCCGGGGCACGCGCCTATATCCGCATCGACGGGGCCTTCGACAGCCTGGCGCTGATCGAAAACGTCCCGCTGGAAGCCAACGGCAAGCTGCTGCGCATCGCCGATGTGGCCACCGTCAGCCGGGGTTATGAAGACCCGCCCAGCTACCGTATCCGTCATCAGGGCGACCCCTCGCTGATGCTCGGGGTGATCATGGAGAAGCACTGGAACGGCCTGGAACTGGACAAGGCCCTCAAGGCCCAGGAAGCGAAAATCCAGGGCGACCTGCCGCTGGGGGTCAACTTCGCCAAGGTCTCCGACCAGGCGAAAAACATCAGCCTGGCGGTCAACGAGTTCATGCTGAAGTTCTTCGTCGCCCTCGCGGTGGTGATGGTCATCAGCCTGCTGGCCCTGGGGTTCCGCGTCGGGCTGGTGGTGGCCGCTGCGGTGCCGCTGACCTTGTCGATCGTGTTTGTGATCATGCTGATGACCGGCCGCGAATTCGACCGGGTGACCCTGGGCGCGTTGATCATTTCCCTGGGCCTGCTGGTGGACGACGCGATCATTGCGATCGAGATGATGGTGGTCAAACTCGAGGAAGGTTTTGACCGGATCCACGCGGCCACCTTCGCCTGGAGTTCCACCGCCGCGCCGATGCTCACGGGCACGCTGGTGACGATTATCGGCTTCCTGCCGGTGGGTTTTGCCCGCTCGGGGGCCGGTGAATATGCCGGGAATATTTTCTGGATCGTCGG
The DNA here is from genome assembly GCF_013385475.1 of Pseudomonas sp. G5001. Taxonomy (NCBI): domain Bacteria; kingdom Pseudomonadati; phylum Pseudomonadota; class Gammaproteobacteria; order Pseudomonadales; family Pseudomonadaceae; genus Pseudomonas; species Pseudomonas sp. G5001. The sequence goes on along the minus strand of NZ_JACAPZ010000052.1, from coordinate 28,122 downwards.
TTTTGCGCTGATCGCCTCGTGGCTGGTGGCGGTGGTGTTCACCCCGTACCTGGGGGTCAAGCTGCTGCCGCACATCCAGCCGGTTGTCGGCGGCCACGATGCAATTTACGCCGGGCGCTATTACCAGAAACTGCGGCGCCTGGTGGACGCTTGCGTGCGCAGACGCTGGCTGGTCACCGGGCTGGTGGTGGCGGCCTTTGTGCTGTGTGGCCTGGGCATGGGCGTGGTGAAGAAGCAGTTCTTTCCCAACTCCGACCGTTCCGAGCTGATTCTGGAGGTGTACATGCCACCGGGCAGCGCCTTCAAAAGCACCGAGGCGGTAGCGGCGCAGGTGGAAAAGGCGTTGATGGAGGAGCCGCAAACCGTGATGGTCGACACCTATGTCGGCGGTGGTGCACCACGGTTTTTCCTGTCGCTGAACCCTGAGCTGCCAGATCCCGCCTTCGCCAAGTTGATCGTGCAGACCGCCGACGCCCATGCCCGGGACAGCCTGAAAAAACGCATGGCTGAACGCATCGCGGCCGGCGAATTTCCATCGGCGCGGGTGCGCGTCACCCAGTTGGTGTTCGGCCCGCCGGTGCCCTTCCCGGTGGTGTTTCGGGTGTCCGGCCCCGACCTGAATGTGCTGCGCAGCCTGTCTGAAGACGTGCGCCAAGTGGTCGCCGCCAACACACTCACGCGGGACAGCTTCCTCGACTGGGGCGAGCGCGCCAGCAGTTACCGCCTGGTACTCGACCAGGACCGCCTGCGCCTGCTGGGCTTTACCCCCGACGGGGTGAAATCCCAGCTCAACGCGTTGCTCAGCGGCAACCCGATTACCGAAGTGCGCGAAGGCAATCGCACCGTTTCAGTGGTTGCCCGCTCCCAGGGCAGCCAGCGCGAAGACCTCGGCAACCTGGACAATATGACCCTGACCAACAGTGCCGGTGTCTCGGTGCCATTGGCCCAGGTCGGGCATTTCCAGGCGGTGATGGAAGAACCGATCCTCAAGCGCCGCAACCGTGCGCTGACCGTGGAAGTGCGCGCCGACATCGTCGACGGCACCCAGCCGCCAGACGTGGAAATGGCGGTGTACAAGGACCTGCAACCCCTGATCGCCAAGCTGCCGGCCGGGTATCAGATCGTCATCGGCGGCCCGGTGGAGGAAAGCGCCAAGGCCAACGTGGCGCTGGCGGCACTGTTCCCGATCATGATTCTGCTGACGTTGACCGTGATCATGTTCCAGGTGCGTTCGTTCGGGGTGATGTTCATGGTGTTCGCCACCGCGCCGCTGGGGCTGATCGGAGCGGTGCCGACGTTGCTGCTGTTCAACCAGCCGTTCGGGTTCAACGCGATATTGGGGCTGATCGGGATTGGCGGGATCCTGATGCGCAATACGCTGATCTTTACCGACCAGATTCGGCAGAACCAGGACCAGGGCATGGTGATTCGCGAGGCGATCATCGAGGCCACGGTGCGCCGGGCACGCCCGGTGATCCTGACCGCGCTGGCGGCAGCGTTGGCGTTTATTCCGCTGACATTGTCGGTGTTCTGGTCGTCGCTGGCGTATGTGCTGATTGGCGGGGTGCTGGTGGGGACAGTGTTGACGTTGCTGTTCTTGCCGGCGCTGTGCAGTCTGGTGTTGGGGCGGGAGAAGACCCGGGAAGTGGTGACTGCAACCTGATCCAACTAGCACCACAAACCAATGTGGGAGCGGGCTTGCTCGCGAAAGCGGTGTACCAGATAAGCAGATGTCGACTGATAGACCGCATTCGCGAGCAAGCCCGCTCCCACACAAGCCCGCTCCCACATTTAGAGGTGTGGCGTTTTTAAGTCAGCGCTTGGAGAGCTCCATGATCATCCGGCTCAGCAGATAAATCCGCGGCGCCACGCTCTCCACCTCGGCATATTCCTCCGGCGTATGGATATTGCCCCCGACAATCCCGAACCCGTCCAGGGTCGGCGTACCCACGCCAGCCGACAAGCTCGCATCCGCCGCCCCGCCGCTGCCCTCAATGGTCAGCTTGCGCCCCAACTCGCCATAAATCCCCTGGGCAATCGCCACCAGCTTGTCCGACTCCGGCGTCTGCGGCATCGGCGGCAGGCCACGGTGCAAACTGGTGGTCACTTCAGTCTCGGGGATCAGCTTGTTGGCCGAGACCCGTGCCAGGTCTTTCTCGATCCGGTCAAACTCTTCCGGCAACGCCGCCCGTACATCCGCCTTGGCGGTGGCCTGGTCGGGGATCACGTTGACCCGGTCGCCGGAGTTGATCACGGTGAAGTTGATGGTGGTTTTCTTCTCGGCATCCCCCAGCTTGCCCAGTTGCAGAATCTGGTGCGCCGCTTCCATCGCCGCGTTGCGCCCCAATTCCGGGGCGACGCCGGCGTGGGCGGCCTTGCCCTTGACCTCGACCACGGCGGTGGCGCTGCCTTTGCGCCATACCACCAGGCCATCGGCCGGGCGACCCGGTTCCAGGTTGAGCGTCACGTCGTGGCCCTTGGCGGTGTTGCGGATCAGCTCGGACGCGCCGTCGGTGCCGGTTTCTTCGCTGGCGTCCAGCAGGAAAGTGATTTGTGCGTAGTCCTTGAAGCCCTGGTTTTTCAGGACCTTCAAGGCGTAGATGCCGGCGACGATGCCGCCCTTGTCATCCATTACGCCCGGGCCATAGGCGCGGCCGTCCTTGATGTGGAACGGCCGGGCAGCCGCCGAGCCTTCCTTGAACACCGTGTCCATGTGGGCCATCAGCAGGATCCTGGCCTTGCCGGTGCCCTTGAGGGTGGCGATGACATGGCTGTTATGAGCGGCGGCATCCGGCACCAGCTGGATGCTGAAACCCAGTTGCTTGAGCTCATCGACGGCGATGTCACGCACTTGGGTCAGGCCCGGCTCGTAGCCGGAGCCCGAATCGATATTCACCAGGCGCTCCAGCAGTTTCAAGGCGTCGGCCTTGTACTGCTCGGAATCGGCCTGGATCTGTTTGTGGGGTTCGGCGCTGAAGGCCGGCATGGCGAAAGACAGCGCCAGGGTGGCCGCCAGCAAGGTACGCGGGAAGTTGAAGAGCATGAACCGATCCTTGTTTTTGTTGGAAGGTAGCGCTCCACCCTACCTGACAAACACCGATTTGTTGATCCTCAGATCGACCTCAGCCAACTTCCCTGCACCGAACTGACCCGGTTGCGCCCGCTGCTCTTGGCCTCGTACAAGGCCTGGTCGGCATCGTTCAGCCAACTGGTGGCGTCGGCGTGTGCCGGCCGGTATGGCGCCAGGCCGATGCTCAGGCTGGCGCGCAAGGTCGGGTCCTGTGCGTAGGCCAGGGAGTTGAAGCGATCACGCAGGGCGTCCATCACCTCGGTGGCGCGGTTCAGGGGCATGTCCGGCAGGATCACGCAGAATTCGTCGCCACCGTAGCGCCCGGCCAGGTCAGTGGCCCGCAGGTTCTGGCGCAGCACTTTGCTCAATTGACGCAGCACGATATCGCCGGTGACATGGCCGTAGGTGTCGTTGATGGTCTTGAAGTGGTCGATGTCGATCAGCGCGATGGCGGCGCCCTGCTGGTCGCGGCGGCAGCGCTGGAACTCGATTTCCAGGTGGTCTTTCCAGGCGCCGTGGTTGAGCAGGCCCGACAGGCTGTCGGTGCGGCTCAGGGCCAGCAACTCGCGCTTGTGCCGGGCCAGGGTGATCGCTTGCCGGTAACAGATCCAGCCCAGCGCCAGGGGATACAGCATCAGGATCGGCAGGCAGGCGTAGAGCTGCACTTCACTGGTGAGGGCGGTCACCGCCGGAGTGAACACCAGCATCGAGGCGCCGATGCCCAGCGCCTGGGCCACCCAACCGGCGAGCATGAAGCGCGGGCCGCCGATGGCGACGTTGTTCATGGTCATCATCGACAAGGTGGTCACGCTGGGCAGCGGGTTGAACTGCATGGCGCCAACCCAGAACCCGCCGCAAAACGAGTCGAACAGCAGGTTGCGGTGTTCCGAGCGCAGGGAGTTTTTCGAGTGCCGCGACCATTGGTAGGCCACATGCGGCCAGATGAAGGCATTGGCGATCATCACTCCCCAGACCCAAGCGGATTTATCCAGCGGGTAGATGGCGGCGGCCACACAGACAAACCCGAGGGTCAACCCCAGGGTGCGCGACTTGTACAAGCGTGAAGCGAGCGAAAGTCCGTTTCCTCCTGCGGCTGGCATGTCTGGCTTGATCCTGGATGAATGCCCGAAGTCTATCAGGGCACCGGCAGATCGCCACTACCGCTCATAAGCTGGCCTTCAGCTGGAAAAGCCCCTGGCCAGCATCAGCGCCACCCCCAGCAGCAACACCGCCGTGGCCCGTTGCAGCAACACCCGGCGCTTGGGGTTTTCCAGCACGTGCTTGATGCGCTGGCCGAAGTAGCAATACAGGCAGCCGCTGGCAAATTGCAGCAGCAGGAAGGTCAGGCCGAGGATCGCGATGTCGGCGGCGGCACTGCCCTGGCCGATGGCGGCGAACTGCGGGAATACCGCGCTGAACAGAATGATCGCCTTGGGATTCGACAACCCGGTCAGCAGACCTTTTCCGAACAGGCTGCGGGCATTTTCCGGGGTTGCATCGTTGGTCTTGATGGTCACTCCGCTGCTGGTCCATTGCTTGTAGGCCAGGTAAAGGATGTAGGCCACGCCTACCACCTGGATGATCCGGGTGATCAGCGGGTAATCCTTGATCAGCTCGGAAAAACCCACGGCAAAGATCAGGATCGACACCAGGTAGGAAACACTCGCCCCGAACTGCGCCGGCAGGGAGCGGCGCAGGCCGTCCTTCAGGCCGAGGCTGAGCAACAACAAGGTCATGGGCCCGGGGCTGAAGGCCAGGGTGGTGCACAGCAGCAGGAAATACAAAAACGAAGACAGCGTCAGCGCGGTGGCCATGGCGTGGAATTTCACAGCAGGAAAGAGGGCTTGCAGTCTAGGGCGCACGTGCCGCCACAGGCAGGTAAACTCTACGGATATACGCGCAGACTTTACCGGTGAAGTTGGCGGCAAACTTAAGGACAGTGTGATGCCCATTCCTGCGATTCACTTTCATGACCGAGCACCGAAGGTGCAGCAGATCGTCGATGCCCTGGCCCATGCGATCGAGCAAGGCGAATTGGCCGCTGGCAGCAAACTGCCTTCGGTTCGTGAGTTGGGAGCCTTGCTGGGCGTCGGAAAATTCACCATGAATGAAGCGCTGGATCGCCTGCGCGGGCGTCACCTCCTGACCTCCAGCCAGGGCCGCGGGCACTTTGTCGCCAGCAGCCTGGCACAGCCGTCGTCCAGCACCTGGGTCGACTTGCTGCCCCAGGACTTGCTCAGCGTACTGCGCCGCCCCCTGGCCATGGCCCAGGGCGACCTGCGCCCCGGCGGCGGCCATCTGCCGGAAGACTGGCTGGATTCCGAAGCCCTGCGCCAGGCCATGCGCAGCGCAGTCCGCGCCCCTACCCTGCGCATCGCCGGGCTGGGCACCCCGGCGGGCCTGCTGCCGTTGCGCCAGGCGCTGCAACAGAAACTGCACGGTGAAGGGTTGTCGGTGCCGGTGGAACAAATCATCACCACGCCCAACACGGTGCAAGGCCTGGACATGCTCATGCGCCTGCTGGCGCGGCCCGGGGACACGGTGCTGCTGGATGCACCGTGTTATTTCAACTTCCACGCGAACCTGGCGTTGCATGGGGTCAAGGTGGTGACGATCGCCCGGCGGCCTGACGGGTTTGATTTTGTCGCGTTGGAGCAGTTGTTGGCGCAGCATCGTCCCAGCCTGTACCTGACCACCAGCGTGTTGCATAACCCCACCGGGCATTCATTCAGTCCGAGCCAGGCATTTCGGTTGTTGCAACTGGCCCGGGAGTATCGCTGCCATATCGTTGAGGATGATCTTTACGGGGATTTGCACCCTAACCCGCCGCCGCGCCTGGCGACTTTGGCGGGATTGGAGCAGGTGACGTACCTGTCGGGGTTTTCGAAGGTGCTGACGGCGAATGCACGGGTCAGTTATGTGGTGGCGGCGCCGCAATTGGCGGCGAATCTGACCAATATGAAGTTGATGAGCGGCGGCATAACGTCCGAGCTGTTCGAACAGATTGTGTATCGGCTGCTGAGTGAGGGTGGGTATGCCCGGCATCGCAAGCGCATGGTTCAGCGGCTGCTGGAGGCCGGTGGGCGGGTTGAGCAGTGGCTGCGGCGTTGTGGGTGTGAATTGCCGATGGGGTTTGAGGGGGGGATGTTTATCTGGGCGCGGTTGCCGGCGGGGGTAAATGGTGAGCGGCTGGCTGAAGCCGGGTTGAAACGCGGGATGGTGTTGGCGCCGGGGGCGTTGTTCGGGTATGAGCCGGGGTTGCGGGATTTCATGCGGTTTAATGTGGCGCATTGCGACGAAGGGCGGGTTCAGGCGCAGTTTGAAGGGTTGCTGGGGGCGCCAACCCGAAGAGTTGGCGCCGGGGTTACGGATCAAGCGGAGGGTTGATCACCGTTCACTGGAGATCACGCGCTGGCTGCAGATATGAGCCATGCTCACCGGGGTAGCGTCGCCACCCACGCCGACATCCGGGTACTCCTCGATGCGCAGGCGCCAGACGGCGAAGTTGTAGTTGGTCTCCCAGGTATTTTTGTAACCCGAGTCGTAGGACACATACCTGACAGTCGCCTCACCCGCGCAGTTGCCCAGGTTGACCGTACCGGATGCCGCGCCCGACACGCCGGTTACCGAACCGTAGTAAGGGATGTACACCGGCAGGTAGGTATTACGGTTGACGTGCTTGTCGAGTTGCAGATACGGCGTCAGTCCCTGCAGGCGTTTACCGGTGCTGTCGGCCCAGGTCACGGCCCAGCTCAAGTCACGTGCCGCCTGGGTGGTCATGAACGGGTCGTAGTCATTGGCCGAAGCCGGGATCCGCACCACGTTGTCACCTTGCACACTGTGGCTCAACACCTCGGGTGTGGAGCCCAGCGACAGCTTGTAGCGCGCCGTAGCCTTCCAGGTTGCGGCCGGGTTAGGCCGCACCCGTACGTTCACCACGCCATTAACCGATGGCGTTGGCCAGGTGATTTTCGCCTTGGGGCTGATCGGGATCCATTTGACGCCGTCAAAATACTCGGAAATCCACTGGCCCCGATCGCTCTCGTTCACACCGTCGAAATAGGCACTGACCTTCTGCCCGCGCAGGGCCTTGAAGGAGAAGTAGTCTTCATCGGTCGCCGTGTCGGAGTTACCCGTGACGTAGTTCAGGGTATCCGGCAGTTGATAAGCCGTTTCGAAACTGTCGTTAGGCTCGAAATCGTCAATCGTCATGTTGATATCCACGCCGAAACTGAACGGCGAACCGTCAGCCGAATTGGCATGCATGAACCAGTAGTAGTCGCCAGGTGACAGTACGCCAGCCAACACCTCGTTGGCATTGCCCGGGTTATCCGACGTGCCGAGAGAAGTGATGTTGTTCTGGCCGTCGTCCTGGAACAGGGTCAGGGACATGTTGGTGGCAGCACTCTGCCCTACCAGCATCACTGTCGCCCGTGCCTTTTGGGGCACGTTGAAGTGGTAGCAGACGTCGTTGCCGGTTTGCACACCGTCCAGGTTATACATCTGGTTGATACCGAGGGTCTGGCACAGCGGCGTGAACGCCTGGGCCGCCACGGCCTGGGCATCCACCTTGGCGCTATCTGCCTGTACAGGTTCGGCGACCACAACCCCGCTCAAGGCCTTGGCAGCCTGCACCGGCTTTTTCAGCTGCTGCGAGGTTTTGATTTTGTCCAGGAAGGCAGCCGACGCCTTCTGCGCCGTGACGTTGCCGCCACTCTTGAGGGCTTGTTGCACGGCTTGCTGCAACGGTTGCGGCATCAAGTGTGCAGGAGATTGTTCGGCCAGGGCGCAGGCCGAAACGAAGCAGGACGCCGCGATGGCGGCTCCGAGCATGAACGCTTTTTTCGATTTCATTTTTTATCCATCCATAGTTAAAAAATTGAAGCTCAGGTGATCGGCGACATCCGGTCACCTGGGATGGAATGTAGGACATAACTGTATGCATGTACAGTATTTTTATGGCGGCAGGATAGATGCGCCAATCCCGACTACGCTCATCCCCAACAAAAACGACACCGAGCGCTCCCAATGACTCACCCCACCGAGGCTTTCCGCTCCACCTACCGCGCCAGCATCCACCCCTCCTACAACCCGTGGCTCCACGCTGGTTTCGTTTTCGGCTACGGCCTGCTCTGCATCAGCCTGTTCTGGTCCACCACCCGGCAAATCCAGCTATTGGAATGGCTGGCCATCCCCCTCACCCTGATTTTCTTCAACCTGTGTATCTATCTCGTCCACCGTCACTTGGGCCATCACAAACACACCTTCGCCCGCCTGTTCTACGCCCGCCACACCGGCGACCACCACAGCTTCTTCACCCCCGCCCACATGACCTACGACAGCCCGCGAGACTGGCGCGTCATCCTGTTCCCCGCCTGGCTCATCCTGTTCCACAGCCTGGCCGTGACCCTCCCCGCCTGGTGGCTGCTCAAACACCTCAACCCCAACGTCGCTGGCCTGTTCGCCGGCTGCATGATCCTCGGCTACCTGCTCTACGAGTTTTTCCACGCCTGCGAACACCTGCCCCCCGACCACCCCGTGGCCCGCCTGCCGTGGATCCGCCAGATGCACCACCTGCACGCCCTGCATCACCGGCGCGAACTGATGCAGGGACGCAATTTCAACATCGTCCTGCCGCTGATGGACTATCTGTTCGGCACCCTGCATTGGGAACCGCCCACCACTGATCACCAGGAATCGTCATGAGTACCCGTCCAAGCAACGTTGGTCGTCTGGTCCTGCTGATCCTGACCGCCATCGTCGCCTTCCTGCTGCTGATGCCCACCAAAGTGCAACCGGTCAACTGGTCGCCGCCCAAGGCGCCATCCCTGAAGGACGGGCCCTACGCCGAAAACCAGCGCCTCAAGGACGTGAAAAGAACCGGCGCCCAGGACATCGCCGGGCCCGAAGCCTTGTTGCTGGATGGCAAAGGGTTCCTCATCACCGGCCTGCATGACGGGCGCATCATCCGCACGGCCCCCGAAAGCCACGTTCTCGAAGAGCTGACCAACACCCAGGGTCGCCCCCTGGGCCTGGCCCTGCATCCGGACGGGCGGTTGATCATTGCCGATGGGATCAAGGGCCTGCTCGCCCTCGACACCCAGCACAATCTCACCACCCTGGCCACCAGCGCCGCCGGCCTGCCGTTTGGCTTTGTCGATGACATCACCGTCGACGCCGCCGGGCGTTATGCGTACTTCAGCGATGCATCAAGCCGATGGGGTTATGGGGAAGACGGCGAGGCGGTGATCGAGCACGGCGGTGACGGCCGTTTGCTACGGTATGACTTCAGCACCGGCCACACCGAGGTATTGCTGGACCAGTTGCAATTCGCCAATGGCGTGGCCCTGGGGCCGAACGAAGACTATGTGCTGGTCAACGAAACCGGCGCCTATCGCATCAGCCGCTACTGGCTCAAGGGCGACAAGGCCGGCGTCCACGACCTGTTTATCGACAACCTGCCGGGCCTGCCGGACAACCTCAGCTTCAACGGCAAGGACCGGTTCTGGGTTGCCTTGTATTCACCGCGCAACCCGCTGCTCGACGGTTTTGCCGGCTACCCGCTGATGCGCAAGATCATGGTACGGGCACTGATGGTGGTGCCCAAGCCCATCGAGCGTAAGGCCTTTGTGCTCGGGCTGGACGTGAACGGCAAGGTCATCGCAAACCTGCAGGATGGCAGCAGCGGTAACTACTCGCCCGTCACCACGGCACGTGAGTACGGTGACTGGTTGTATCTGGGTTCGCTTAAAAACACCGGTATGGCGCGCTTGCCACTCAAGGTGGCGTTGGCGCAATAACGAAAAAAAGCCCCTCGGCTATGGCTTGGACCAGACCTCCCAAATGATTGCCAGGACCATCAAAACCATTCCGCCGTAATAGGGCCATACTGCCCATCGCTTCAGGGCCACGGGGACGGACGTCAACTCTGCCTCAGTTACCTCGCCCTTTTTCAAATGGCGTTTTGGCATGGACAGCAGCTCGACGATCACAACCATTCGCATGGTTTTGTCGATCGGCAGATTCCTGCGCCAAAAACGCTTGGTGCGTTGAACGGCCTCGTTTTCGGTGAAATAGCTTTCCAACTCATCGAGTTTTCTGTACGCGACGAAGAGCAACAGTCCCAAGTTGATAAGCATCCATAAAAGCAACGTAACAGTGAAAAAATCATAATAAGACATGATCAAGCCCCATCAGGCTGATACATCAGGTCACCCATCATTTCTCCACCCCATTCACCGGCACGCCCAAACGTACTCCCGGCGGCATAACCTCCGGCAGCACCGCCGATGATCCCGCAGACCAGCGCACCCTGCCCTTTCACCGCAACCCCCATGACTATCCCGCATAAACGTCTCCCGAGCGCAGCCCCCAGAGTCCCTCCAATAGCGGCTCCACCCACCCCGCCCACCAACTTCCCACCCTCCACATACTTCGCCCGCCTACACATCGCCTCCCGCCCCTCCATACATGCTTCCTTGATCTCCAACCCCGCCACACCCACATCCAACGCCAACCCCACATACGTCCCCTTGCCCAAAAACCTCGACGTCTCGGCAATGCTGCGAATCCGCTGCGTGTAGCCCACGATTTCACTCTTGTGCAGATAACTCTTGGTGGAAATACCCAGTACTTTTTTCAGTGACTTATTGGTTTTCAGGCTCGTGCCAAATCGCGCCGCACCTTGAAGTTGAGTATCCAAGCGCCGGAACAACATCTGCCGCTTCTGGATAAACGCTTTCTTATTCAAGGCTCCATCCTTGAGTTGTTGATGCAAACGCTCAATTTCTTCCAGAGTGCGCTGAACCTCGTCCAGGTGTCGCCCCCAGGCCGCCGTCGAACTGCCGACTCCCACCGAGCTATAAGCCAATAAACTCTGGAATAGATCATAGTTATTGATCACCGCCGCCCCAGCCGAGGCATCCAACTCCAGATTGCGCTGAATCTCCTGGGCATGGCGCATCAACCATGCATCATCAGTAGTGCAAGCCACAGCGTAGGCATCGGGAACGATCACCATCTGCCCCGGCGTCACCAGGCTTGCCTGACGCAAATGCAGGTTCAACGCGTCGAATTGATCGGAGAGTTGCCCACTGGCCCCGGTCAGTAACCGGGATTTCAAACTGAGGTAGTCCGTGGTGCGGTCATTGATGTATCCCAGCGCCATCACTTACATCCCTGATGTAATGGATATGGCGCAGGAATATAGGCAGGCGAACACGGCCCGGACACAAGGTTGGAACAGCTGAAATTACATTTGGGAAATCACCTACCTGGCAGGTAATCAAGGCCTACAAAAAATCGTCGGACTCAATACCCCGTCATCTCCAGATACCCCACCCCACCCTGAAATTTCACCGGCCCCTCCCAGTAAGGAATGCTCAGGTTCATCCAGGCCTTTGGGTTGACCGCTTCCGTGGTGATATCCAGATGTTTGCCCGGGATCTTCAATGACCACTGGGTGGGAATGCTGCGCCCATCAATGGCAGTCGTGCCCAGTGGCGTCAGTTGAATATCCTGGTTGTGCAGGGTCTGTGTGTGGCCCTCTTTGTCGATCCAGGTGCCGGTCAGGTAGGACGGTCCGTCTTTCTGCCGCACCCGAAACAGCATCAATTGCTCGCCACTGTCCAGGTGCAGGGAGAACCAGTCCCAGCCAGTCTGGCTGGCGGTCAGGGGCTGGCTGCTCCATTCGCGATCGAGCCAGGCGTTGCCGGTGACTTGGTAAGATTTTCCATCGATGGTCACGCGGCCATCTGCCTGGAAAAACGGCTGGCTGTAGTAGTACGACGCCTGGCCCTGGTCGGACTTGCGGCTGTAGCCGTTATCCCCCTGGAGCACCAGCGGGCGGCTGGAGGTCAGGTGCAGGTCGTAGTTGAAATGCTCGCCTGCAGCCTTGAGTTGCATGTCCGCCAGGGGGCTGGCTGCACCGGGGCGGGTGGCGAAATTCCAGTCATCGATCCAGGCATTGAACGGCACCGCCTGGGCCCCCGCCTGCCCCACGCCGCCGCGGGCGTAGCGTTCGCTGGCGTAATGGCGGGTGGCCGAGGTGACGGCGGCGTGGCCGAGCCAGATCGTCGAGTCGTGCCAGCCGGGTTGTGTCGGGCCGGCCTTGAGTGCGTTGCGAAACAGCGTCCATTGCACGCCGTAGGCATTGCCCTCGGCATCCTTGAGGTTGGCGGTGAGGTACCACCATTCGATGCGATAGCCGTCATGGGGGCCATGGTCCTGGGGAAAGCTGAAGACCTTGCCGGGCACCACCTGGGCAAAGTCCGCGGCCTGGCTGCCCAGTCCGGCGAAGCTTTCTTCAGGTGCAGGTGGTTTGTCGCAGGCGCCCAGCAGCAGGAACGTCGCCCATAGCAGGCACTTAATCTTCATTGGCAAAGGTCCTCAGCAAATCCGCCGGGCGACTGCGGTACAGCTGCCACAACGGCCAGGCCGAAGCCAGCAAGGTGGCCAGCATCGCCAGACCCAGCAGTTGCGCCAGTTGCCCCGGGAACACCTGCAACGGCAGGCGCCAGCCGAAGGCCTGGACGTTGATCACCACGTCCAGGCACCACGCCAGCAGCAAGCCCAGCGGCAACGCCAGCACCAGGGTCAGCACCGCCAGCAGCCAGGTCTGGCCGAGGTTGAGCAGCATCAATTGGCGTCGTGTCACGCCCAGCGCCCACAGCGGGGCCAACTGGCCGAGGCGGCTTTGGCTCTGGGTCAGCAGGCTGATAAACAACGCCACGCCGGCGACGCCCAGGGTCAGGCTGTTAAGGGCGGCGGTGGCGGCAAAAGTTCGTTCGAATACCTGGCTCGACCAGCCCTTGAGCTGCTGCTGATCGACGATGCGGCTGTCTTCGAGGGCAAACCGTTCCTGTACTGCACGCACCAGCGGCGGCACGTTGCCCGGCAAAACCCGCAGGTTGAAACGCGCCGGCGACAATCCCGGCCAGTGCTGCAACAGGTGCCGCGAATTCACCAGCAAGTGGCCCTTGGGGTTGCCGTAGTCGGCATAAATCCCCACGACCTTCGGCGACCATGGACCTTGGGGCGTGGGGATGCTGACCACATCGCCCAGCCGCACCTTGAGCCGGCGTGCCATTTGCTCACTGAGCATCAGGCTGTCGTCCTGCAACAACTGGCTCCATGGGTTCGCCGCCGCTTCCAGCAGCGGCCAATGCTGGCGATAAGTAGGGTCGTCGACCACGCCGAACAGGTCAGCCGGCCACCCCTGCAACTGCACCGCAACCTGCCAGGTCGGCAGCACTGTCTGCACCAGGGGCTGCTGTACCAGCCAGGTTTGCAGCGCCTCGGCCTGGGCCGGATTTTGCGGGTTGAGGTACAACTCGGCGGTCAGGCGTTGTTCCAGCCAGTTGTTAAAGGTCTGGCGAAAGCCCGAGGTCATCGAGCCCGCGCCGATATTGGCGGCCAACGCCAGCAGCAAGGCCATCAGCGCCAGGCTCAGGGCCGGCAACTGCTGGCGGCAATCGGCGAGAAACCATTGCCCCAGCACCGAACGGCTGCGCCCCAATACCGCCTTGAGCACACCATTGAGCACCACCGGCAAGCCCAGCGCAGCGCCCAGCAACAAGGCCGCCATCAAGACAAAACCACTGGCCAGGCTGTCGCCAAATACCAGTGCCAACAGCGCAACCAGTAAGGCCGAACCCGCCACCCAGCCCTGGCGTCGCAGCCAGCGCCCATGGGCCTGGTGCCAGGCCTGGGCATTGGCCAGCGCCAACAACGACAAACGCGCCGCCCGCCACAGGCTGCTGGCCCCGGCGAGCAACGCGCCGAGCAAACCCAGGCCCAGGCCACTGAGCCACCACAGCGGGCTGAGGCTCAGTTGGCCGGGCACCTCGGCGCCATACAGGCCGCGCAAGCTGGCGGCTACATCCGGCAGCAACAGGCTGGCAAGCAAGTACCCGCTGGCCACGCCCGCCAGGCCACCCAGCACGGCCAGGCCACCGAGTTCCACCGCCAGGCTGAGGATCAGCATCCGCGCACTGACCCCGCACGCCCGCAAGGTTCGCAGCAGGCCGCGCCGCTGCTCCAGCGCCAGGCCGATGGCGGCATGCACGATAAACAGGCCCACCACAAAGGACAGAAAGCCCAGCGCATCGAGGTTCAGATGGAAGCTTTCAGTGAGGCGCGCGAGGTTGTTTTCCTCGGCCTGCTTGAGCTGCAGTTGCGCGCCCAGTTCCGGCGGCAGGGCGGGATGCGCGGCGGCAAAGGCCTTGTCCAGCAGCAACCGCGACAGGCGTTGGGGCATGTCCAGCAACGGTTGGGCGAAGCCGATATCGGTCAGTAATACGCCGGGGGCCATGTCCGCTTGAACATGCAGCGGCGGCAGCGCCAGCCCGGCAGCTGTCAGCGGCTGGTCGCCCTCTTTCAGGCCCAGAGACTGCAAGGTCTGCGGCGCGATCCAGGTGCGTCCCGGCGGGTTGAAGAACGCGACCATCTGCGCCCGGTCCAGGGTCTGCCCGGCCAGCGCGCCACCGCCGGGCAACGACACCGGGTCGATGCCCATCACTTGCAGGCGCTGGTCTTCATGGCCCTTGAGCTGCACGCGGCCCTGCACCACCGGCGACACCGGCCACCCGGCGCGGCGCAGGTCGGCAAACAGCGCCTGGGGGAAGCTGGCACCGTCCGGCGCACTGAGGCTGGCCTGGGGTTCGCCGCCGATCAGCTGGCTGGCCCGCGCGTAGCTGTCCCGCGCCTGGCTGTTGAGGGCTTGCACGCCGGTCAACAGCGCGGTGGCCAGCCACAGGCCAGTGAGCACACTGAAGAATTGCACAGGGTGGCGACGCCAATGGCTGAGCAGCGCGCGCAGTGTCCAGTGGAAGACGCGCATGTCAGCGGGCGTCCGCAGCGAGTACCTGGCCGCGATGCAACACCACCTGCTGGTCAAGGCGCGCCGCGATGCGCGGGCTGTGGGTGACCATCAGCAAACTGGTCGGGCTGTCCCGCAGCAGGTCCAGCAGCAGTTGCAGCACTTCGTCACTGGTGCCTTCGTCGAGGTTACCGGTGGGTTCGTCCGCCAGCAGCAAGCCGGGGCGCGACGCCAGGGCTCGTCCTACCGCTACCCGTTGCTGCTGGCCGCCGGACAGTTGTTCGGGGTAACGCCTGAGCAAGTCACCCAGGCCGAGTCGCTCCACAAGCTGCGCTTGCCACGCCGGATCGAGGCGCCCGGCCAGGCGCGCCTGGAAAGCCAGGTTGTCTTCGACCCGCAGGCTGCCGATCAGGTTGAACTGCTGGAACACCAGGCCGATCTCGGTGCGCCGCCAGTGGGCCAGTTGCGCCTCACTCATCTGGTCCAGGCGCTGGTCGCCGACCTGGATGCTGCCACGGTCGACCTGGTCGAGCCCGGCCACCAAATGCAGCAGCGTGCTTTTGCCACTGCCCGACTCACCCATCAACGCCAGGCTGCTGCGCGCTCCCAGGTACAGGTCGACACCCGCCAGCACGGTCAACGGCCCCTGCGGCGTGCCATAACTCTTGAATACCCCTTGTACCTGCAGCATCACCCCTCCCCACAAGCTTCTGGACTTAAGCCGGAGAATAACGGTTGTCACATTTTTATGTCACAACCATGGGAAAAAGGAGCGCCCCATGACCCCTGCAAATTTTTCACATCGATTTCACCCGGCCGCCACCTGCTGCACTTTAAATTGCCGTCCATGGGCAGATAACAGGCTGGTTATTTCAAACGCCCGTTAGTGCAAGTGAACAATTTTTTATATCGGTATGTTCAGCAAAAAGACAGCGCCCCTGTGACACGCTTTTGCATATTCCTGCATCAGCGCTACTCACTTGGCGCCTGCCTAACTTGCCGCTGCCAGTTACCGGATTAACGCCTGGAAGTTACCAATGGTGAATAGTGTGGTTGACCTGACCCTGAGCAAGTCTCGCTCGCGCTGGGCATTTGTAAAACAGCTGAACAAACTGTGGCTTGGCGTGGCAGGTATCGTGATGATCAGCCTGGCAGTAACGGCGTTCATCTGGTGGCCAAGATCGCCGCTGGACCTGGGCGTGGGCCACCGCCTGCTCACCTCCGGAACCCTGGAAGCCTGGCGTAACGGAGACCTGGTGGTGCTGGTCCGCCATGAGGAACGCTGTGACCGCTCCAACAACCCTTGCCTGGGCCCGGCAGACGGCCTGACCACGCTCGGCTCGTTGTCTGCCAGTGCCGTGGGCAAGGCCTTCCAGACCCTGGGCATGGAAAACACCGACGTACTGAGCAGCCCCACCACCCGTACCGCGCAGACCTCGCTTTTCATGTTCGGCAAGGCCGAACTGTCACCCGGCCCCCTGGCCATCTGCGGCCCTGCCATCGGCGAGGAACTGCGCCCGCATAAACACTCGGACCGCAACCTGCTGGTGGTCACCCACAGCGCCTGCATCAGCGACTTCGAGGAGGCATTGGGCTACTCACACGCTGCCCATGCCGAGTACGGCAGTGCATTGTTTGTAAAGCTGCTGCCCGACGGCAAGTTCAAGGCGCTGGGTATTTTGAAAAGTAAGGACTGGGCCGCCGTGCTTAAACAACTTTAGAACAATTCTTCACATTTAATCATTCAAGTTCGTTCAGCAAAAAGACAGCCAGACCGTGGCATCGTCTATGGTTTTAATTGATTTTTTTAGAAAAATTATTAGCTCACTAACTTTTCACAAGTTAACAACATGACGATGACCTTCGATGACTTATTGGACGCCACACGTTTAACGAGCTTGACTGGGGCACAGGGATATTCAGTTTCGCCCCCCCCACTAACAGACTGTTTAAGGAATAACGTTCTGTGCCGCATTTCTACCCGACCACGACCACCTTCTACCCCTCGCGCATGGCTGATCCAGCGCTCGCGCTGATTCACCGTCAATACCGCTTGAGAGTGCAATAGCCATGACCCGCCTTAAACCATTGCCCGTATTGCTACTGGCATTCGTGATGTTCTATCTGTTGCCACTGGGCCTGCATGGCCTATGGATCCCTGACGAAACCCGCTACGCCCAGATCAGCCAGGAAATGCTCATCAGCGGCAACTGGGTGGCACCGCACTTCATGGGCGTGCGCTATTTCGAAAAACCCGCCGCCGGCTACTGGCTCATCGCACTGGGCCAGGCGTTGTTCGGTGAAAACCTGTTCGGCGTGCGCATCGCTTCCGCCCTGACCACCGGCCTGAGCGTCGTGCTCGCCTACCTGATCGCCCGCCGGCTATGGAACGACCCGCGCAAGAGCTTCGCCTGCGCGCTGCTCTACATGAGTTTCGGCCTGGTGGCCGGGCAAGCCGGTTATTCCAACCTGGATCCGCAATTCACCTTTTGGGTCAACCTGAGCCTGGCGGCGCTGTGGTTTGCCCTCGACAGCTCCCCCCCCCGTGCCCGCCTCGCCAGCTGGACGTTGTTGGGTGTGGCCTGCGGCATGGGTTTCATGACCAAGGGTTTCCTCGCGTGGTTGCTGCCGGTGCTGATCGCCCTGCCTTACATGCTCTGGCAACGTCGCCTGGGGGAACTGCTGCGCTACGGGCCGCTGGCGATTCTGGTGGCGGCCGTGGTGTGCCTGCCCTGGGCGCTGACGATCCACCTGCAGGAACCGGACTACTGGCGTTTCTTCTTCTGGCACGAGCACATCCGCCGGTTCGCCTCCGACAATGCCCAGCATGCACGTCCCTGGTGGTTCTACCTGCCGCTGATGGTGGTGTCGTGCCTGCCGTGGGCGGCGCTGCTGCCGGCGACACTGTGCAAGGCCTGGAAGGAAAAGCGCCAACCGGCCATCGTCTTCCTGGCGCTGTGGTTGCTGCTGCCCCTGGGCTTTTTCAGCCTGAGCAACGGCAAGCTGCCGACCTACATCATGCCGTGCCTGCTGCCGCTGGCGCTGCTGATGGGCCATGCGTTGATCGACCTGCTGGCCAACGCCCGCACCCGCACGCTGCGCGTCAATGGCCTGCTCAACCTGGGCATCGGCCTCGCGGCGATGGTGACGCTGATCTACCTGCAAATCGACCGGCCGTTGTACGGCAACAGCCACAGCGAGATGTTCAACCTGTCCCTGACGTTCATCGTGCTGATGGGCTGGATGCTCGCCAACCTGCTTCAGGCCTTCCGCCCACTGGCGCTGTGGGCGATGCCGGCGTTGGGCATTGGCCTGCTGGTGGCGCTGTTGCCCGCCGGCATGCCGGCGGTGGTCGAAGATAACCAGATGCCTGACCAGTTCGTGCTCCAGCACCTGGACGAGCTGCAACAGACCCAAGCGCTGCTGAGCAACGAACTGGAATCGGCGTCGGCCCTGGCATGGCGCCTGCGGCGGCCCGAAGTGACGCTCTACAACACTGAAGGCGAACTACGCTACGGCCTGCAATACGCCGACTCGATGCACCGCAAGGTGGATCTGGACAGCGTTCAAGCCTGGCTCAAGCAGGCGCGCCAGCAAGGTTCGGTGGGCGTGCTGATGCGGGTCAGGAGCACCAGCGAAATGCGCGAAGCCGGCCAGCTGCCGTTGGGGGGCAAGCGTTATTACAAGGGTGACCTGGAGATCATCATCTACCCGCAATTGCCGTAACACAGGCGCCCTAATGTGGGGTGACCCCATTCAACACTCATCCCACATCGGAACCGCTCCATGAACTTCTGGAAAACCGAACGCAGCGCCCTGCTGCTGCTCCTGGGCGTGTCGGCCCTGATCCTGCTGCTGGGCCTGGGCGCCCGCGACCTGTGGGGCCCGGAAACCCGCTGGGCGAACATCACCCTGCAGATGCTGCAAAGCGGCGACTACTTCGACCCGTACCTCAAGGGCACCCCGTACTACGACAAACCCTTGCCGTCGTATTGGCTGATCACCGGGTTTGCCAACCTGATGGGCGGCCTGGGGCCGTGGTCGTTGCGCTTGTCATCGGTGATCTCGGCGTGGCTGAGCATCTGGCTGGTGTACCTGATCGGCGAGCAACTGTTCCGCAAAGGCACCGGCCTGATTGCCGGCTGGATGCTCGCGACCACCTTCTACTTCCTCTTCTGGGCCCGGGTGGCCACGGCGGACGTGCTGACCGTATGCGGCGTGCTCGCCGCCGTCTGGTGGTATTGGCGCGGGCCGGACGATACGCGGCTGGGGCGCTACACGGTGTTCTTCCTGTTACTGGCGGCGACATCACTGTTCAAGGGTTTGATCGGCTTTGTACTGCCGGGCCTGGTGTTGTTGCCGCACTTGCTCAGCGAACAGCGCTACAAACGCCACCTCAACCTGCGGCTGGTGCTGGCCGTGATCATTGCCGGGGCGTTCTACGCGATCCCGTTTGTGCTGTCCCACCTCTACGGCGCACCGACCTACGGTGCAAGCGGCCTGGAACTGGTGTTCCGGGAAAACGTGGTGCGCTTCTTCGACCCGTTCGACCATATGGGTCCGATCTACACCTACCTGATCTACCTGCCGGCCTACACCTTGCCCTGGGCGCCGTGCTGGGTGCTGGGCCTGTGGCTCGCCGTGCGGCATTGGCGCGACACCCCGCCCAACACCCGTTGGCTGGTGTGGGGGCTGGGCCTGCTGTTTGTGTTCTTCACCGCCAGTGGCAGCCGGCGCAGTTACTACGTGCTGCCGCTGGTGCCGTTCGCGCAGTTGCTGGCGGCGTGGTGGGTCAGTGAGCGTATCGCCCGCAAAGGCACGGTCGGCCGGGGTTGGTACCGTGGGTTCGGCATCGCTGCCGGGGTGATGCTGCTGGTACTCGGGGTGGTGTATCCGTGGACCAATGGCAATGGCGGCGTGACCCGTTTCGCCGAGGACGTTCAAGCGCAAGCAGTGAAAAGCGCGCCATGGAACGCGTGGCAGATGGTGATGGTGGAAGTCGACAACAAGGTACCGATGTACCTGCAAAATCACGGGACGCCGTTCTACTACGTTGCCGAAACCCAGGACTTCCCGCGCCAGGGCGACAGTGCGGCGTTCATGGCCTGGCTGGAAAAAACCAGCGGCCGCACCTTTGATCCCAAGCGCACAATTATTGTCGCGCAGTCCACCAAGGATGACCCGACGCCGCTGGCCTACCTGGGCAACGATCATCAGGTCATCACTACCCAGCCGGACAATGGTGAACGGTTGTTCCACAAGCGTGACGGTGGCAGCGTGGCATTTGTGCCCAACGCCGCGCCGTAGCACTGGCGGCATGGGGCGGGCATTGCTAGTGTGGCGCGCTTAAGCCACCGTCCGAGCCCGGCCCGCCATGCCCTACTCTTCCCTTTCCCTTGCCGCCCTGAGCCTGATCGTGCTCGCCACGCCGGTAGCGGCAGACACGCCGATGCCGGCCAACATGGTTTACCTGCGCAGCCTCGACCCGAGCATCGCCCAGGACATTCGCTACGCCAGCCCCCACAACTTCACCGGAGCGCCGCTGGACGGCTACAACGCAGCCGAATGCGTGCTGTCTGCCGACGCGGCAAAGGCACTGGTACGGGTCCAGGCCGAGTTGGCCAGGCAGGGTTACGGCTTGAAGGTCTTCGACTGCTATCGTCCCAGCCGTGCCGTCGCGAACATGGGCCGCTTCGCCAGCCTGCCGGGGGATCCGGCCAAGGCCGAGTTCTACCCCCGGGTGAACAAGCAGGATTTCTGGCGCCTGGGCTACGTGGCCAAGGTTTCCAACCACTCCCGGGGCGCGGCAGTGGACGTGACCCTGACCGGTCCCGATGCGCGGCCAGCCCAGGCCTGGAGCGCCGACACCGCGGCGGTGGATTGCGCCGCCGGTTACGGTCGACGCTTGCCCGATGGCGGCCTGGACATGGGCACCGGTTTTGATTGCTTCGACGAAATGGCCCACACCAACAGCCCCCACATCAGCCAGGCGGCACGCCAGAATCGCCAACGGTTGAGCGCTGCGATGGCCAAGGAAGGCTTTACCGGTTATGCCGGCGAATGGTGGCACTTCACCTACAGCCGCAATCCGGTGCGGGCCGAGCCGATGGACTTCCCTATCGAACCGCTGCGGTAACATCACAACACAGCTTCAGCTTGATAAAGCCCGGGGCAAAAACTAGCGTTTGAGGTTTCCCTCTTTTCAAGGACTGAACGCCGTTGAACACGCTCATCAAAACCTGCGCGGCGCTGCTGACGCTGCTTTCAAACGTGGCACTCGCGCAAATCCCCGAGACCAGCCGGCAACTGATCGTGGTCACCACCCCGGGCTGGAACGCCCTCCAGGGCACCGCACAACGCTATGAGCGGCACGGGCAAGGCTTTCAGAAAGTCGGCGAACCCTTTGCCATCGTGGTCGGTAAAAACGGCATGGCGTGGGGCACCGGCCTTACGACACCCACCCCCGACCAGCAGCCCCTCAAGCATGAAGGCGATGGCAAGGCCCCGGCCGGCATCTTCAAACTCGGCGGTGCCTTCGGCTACGCTCCCACCGCTGACACCCGCTTGCCTTACGCGGCCAGTACCGCCACCCGCGAATGCGTGGATGACAGCCAGTCCAGCCATTACAACACCCTGGTGGACAGCTCGGCGGTGAACAAGGACTGGACCAGTTCCGAGCGGATGCTGCGCAAGGACCAGCTGTACCGCCAGGGGATTTTTGTCGAGCACAACACACCGGCTTTGGCCAACGGCGGCTCGTGTATTTTCCTGCATATCTGGCGCAGCGTCAGTTCGGGAACATTGGGCTGCACGGCGATGGACCCGGTGAATATCCAGGCGTTGTTTGCCTGGCTGGACCCGCGAGAAAACCCGCTGCTGGTGCAACTGCCCGCCGCGCAGTACGACCTCTACCGTGAGCGCTGGAAACTGCCGTCCCGCTGAGCTGACAGCAGGCGTTGAAATGCGGCCAATACCTCGCCGGGTTTTTCAAGCATGAGTTGGTGGCCGCATTCGGGCAGCAACTGATACTCGGCATTGGGCAAATGCCGGGCGAGTGCTTCGCCGCCGCTGGCCGGGGTCAGGCCGTCGGTGTCGCCGGCCAGCACACTCACGGGCAGGGTCAGGGTGAGCAGTGCATTGGCGTCTGGCCATTGGACGTTTTTCATCAGGGCCTTGAACATGTACAGCGGGTTGCGCTCGGTGAGTTTTTCTTCGTAGGCGACCAGTGCGGGGTCGGCCTTGGCGTTCCATGCCGCCTGGCGGAAACCTTTGGCCAGCAGTGGGCGCAGCCATTCCAGGAGCCATGCGGGTAGACGCATCAGGCCGCCGCTCCGGCTGATGCTGTGGAGTCGGGTGCCCAGCAGCAATACGGCTTCGATGGGGATCGCGGGTTTGGCCAGCAAGGCGCTCAGGGTCAGGCCAGTGCCGAAGGAGTGGGCGACGATGAGGTTGCGGGAACCGCCGTAGCGCTTGAGGATTTCCAGGTAGTCGGCGACCAGTTCGGGCCAGGCGTAGGCCTCGGGGTTGCGGGGTTTTGCGCTGGCGCCGTGGCCGAGCAGGTCCCAGGCGACCAGACTGTAGCCTTGGGTTTTCAGGGATTGCCATTGGTGGCGCCACTGGTCCTTGTTGCCGCCGGCGCCGTGGCAGAAGAACACTACCGTGTCGGGTTGGGTGGTGCCCGCGTGATGGGTGATGCTCAGGTGACGGTTGGGGCGGATTTCCAGTGGTTGGCCCTGGATCACTGGCAGTTCGGTGAAAGAGGTCGGCATGGAGGTTTCTCAATAAGTGAAAGGATTGAGTGTGGTGTAGCAACAGCAAAATCAAAGGTGGACACGATCCAAATGTGGGAGCGGGCTTGCTCGCGAAGGTCGTTAACGATAACGCGAACATCCTGATTCAACGCGGCGCTCTCAGGTTCTTCGCGAGCAAGCCCGCTCCCACATAAAGCGGCTCTGCTTTTGCTCTAACACTCAGGTCGCCTTTGCCGCTTTTGCAATGTGACTCGCTGTAAGAGCGAAACCATAGGTGGCCGTTAGCTGAATAACGGATATGCCCCCAACCCCAACAACCCAAGTCAGATGGCCTCAGCCATCAACAACTCCCGCGTATACGGATGCCGCGCATCAGCAAACAGCGCCGCCGTCTCCCCCTGCTCCACCACCCTCCCCTGACGCATCACCGCAATCCGGTCGCACAACCGCGCAGCCACCCGCAAGTCATGAGTAATAAACACAATGCTCAACCTGAACCGCCGCTGCAGCGACTCCAGCAACTCCAGAATCTGCACCTGGATCAGCGCATCAAGCGCCGACACACACTCATCAGCGATCAACACCTTAGGCTCCACCGCCAACGCCCGGGCGATCCCTATGCGCTGCCGCTGCCCCCCGGAAAACTCATGAGGAAACCGCTCAAACGCCGCTGCCGGCAACCCCACCAACCCCAGCAACTCACGGGCCCGCCGCTCGGCATCCGCCTTGGAAACCCCCTGCACCAAAGGCCCAGTCATAACAATCTGCCCCACCGTCTGCCGCGGATTGAGCGACGCAAACGGATCCTGGAAAATCATCTGCACATCACTGCGCAACGCTCGCAGCCGCCCTTCAGACAACCCCGCGACCTCCCGCCCCAACCACTCGATCCGCCCGCTGTCAGCACGCAGCAAACGCACCAGGCACCGACCCAGGGTCGACTTGCCCGACCCCGACTCCCCCACAATCCCCAACGTCTCGCCTTCACGCAATTGCAGCTGAACCGCATCCAACGCCTGAGTCGTACGCCGCCCCCACCAACCGCTGCGGCTGCTGAACACCTTGCCCAGCGCTTCGGCCTTCAGCACCACAGGGCCAGCCACCTGCGTACGTGGCACCAGCGGTTGCGCCGACACCGCCGCCAACAACTGCCGGGTGTAATCTTCCCGGGGCACACGCAACACCGCCGGGGCCGTGCCCTGCTCCACCACCCGGCCCTTTTCCAGCACCAGCACCCGGTCGGCAATCGCCTCGACCACGGCAAAGTCGTGGGTGATAAACAACAGTGCCATGCCCTTGTCCTGCTGGATCTTGCGCAGCAGGTCGAGAATCTGCGCCTGGGTGGTCACGTCCAGCGCCGAGGTCGGCTCATCGGCAATCAACAGCGCCGGATCAAACGCCAGGGCCATGGCGATCACCACCCGCTGACGCTGCCCGCCAGACAGTTCAAACGGATACGCCAGTCGCAAGCGCTCAGGGTCGGGCAAGCCGACATAACCGAGCAAATCCACCACCCGCTGACGCCGCACCCGTGCCGCCGCCACGCCATGGGCGCGCAGGGTTTCATCGATCTGTTGGCCCACCCGCAACAGTGGGTTGAGGGCGCTCATGGGCTCCTGGAATACCATGCTGATATCCCGCCCGCGCAGTTGGCGCATGGCCTCTTCGCTGCGGTCGGCCAGGTCTTCGTCGCGAAACACCAGGCGCCCGCTTTCCACCTTCAGCGGGTCCGGCAACTGGCGCAGCAAAGCCTTGGCCAGCATTGACTTGCCGGAACCGGATTCACCCACCACACACAAGCATTCGCCACGGTTCAGTTGCAGCGACAGGTCATACAGCGCATGGCTGCGATCCGCACCGGCCGGCAAGGCGATACGCAAATGTTCAACACTCAACAACGTCATAGCGACCTCCCTGGCTCAAAGGCCACACGCAAACCTTCACCGACTCGATTGACCGCCAGCACGCACAGCACAATCGCCAACCCCGGCAGGAAGCTCATCCACCAGGCGTCCCGCAGCAAGCCACGGGAGGCATTGATCATGTAGCCCCAGCTCATGGCTTCCGGGTCGCTCAAGCCGAGAAACGCCAGGGCCGCTTCGGTGAGGATCGCCGTGGCCATGACAAAGGTCATGGTCACCAGCAGCGGCGCCAGGGCGTTGGGCAGGATCTGCTGGGCGATGATCCCCAGCGGCGACTGCCCCAGCACCCGCGCGGCCTGCACGAATTCGCGCTGGCGCAGGGTCAGGAACTCACTGCGCACCAACCGCGCCACCGCCGGCCACGCTACGAGTGCGATGGCCAGCACGATGGAGAACAGGGACGGCTCAAGGATCGCCACCAGGATCACCGCCAGTACCAGTTGCGGAATGATCTGGAAGAACTCGGCAATGCGCATCAGCACCCCATCGAGCCAGCCACCGAAATAGCCGGCGACCGCGCCGACCAGCAGGCCCACCACCAGGGTCGCCAGGCTGGCCAGCGCCCCCACGGCCAGGGACACCCGCGCGCCGTACAGCAGGCCACTGGCGAGGTCGCGACCGAGCAGGTCACTGCCCAGCCAATGGGCCGGGTCGTGGAATGGCGCGAGCATCGGCTGGCTGTTCATCTCCCATGGCGAGCTGCTGGTCAGCCAGGGGGCGGCGATCGCCAACAGCGTCAGCAGCAGCAAAAACAGCGCACCGATCAACGCCGCAGGCTGGCGCACAAAACGTCGGAAAACCAGCATCAGCCTTGCACTCCTGCACCGATACGCGGGTCGAGAAAACGACAGATCACATCGGTCAACACGTTAAAGCCCACCACCAGAATCGAGATCACCAGGAAACCGCCCATCAACACGCCGTAGTCACGCTGGGCCAGCGAGTCGTACATCAAGCGACCAATCCCCGGCCAGGAATACACCACCTCCACCAGTAACGCGCCGCTGGCCAACTGGCCCAGTTGCAAACCGGCAAAGGTCACCACCGGCAACAGCGCATTGCGCAACACATGCACGTACAAAATCCGCCGCGGGTGCAGGCCCTTGGCGTGGGCGGTGCGCACGTATTCCTGGCCAAGGGCGTCGAGCACGGCGGCGCGGGTCAGGTGGATATACAAGGCGAGGAACAGCACGCTCAACGACACGCACGGCAGCAGCAGGTGCTTGAGCCGGTCGAGCAGGGAAAAGTCCTGTGCCACCGTTTCCATGCCAAACGCCGGCAACCAATCGAGGCTGACGGAGAACAACAGGATCAGCAGCATTGCCAGCCAGAATGGCGGCATCGCATACAGCAGCAAAGCGCCGTGGGAGATCACGCCATCCAGCCAGTGGCGCTTCTGTCGGGCCCGGGCGGCCAACGTCCCCAGGGTGACGCCAAGCACCGACGAGAGCAAAAATGCCGAGCCCATCAGGGCCAGTGTTGCGGGCAAGCGCTCGGCAATCAGCGACCACACCGAGGTCTGGTTGCGGTAGGAATAACCCAGGTCCAGATGGGCGATATTGCCCAGGTAGATCAGCAACTGCGTGAGCAACGGCTTGTCCAGGCCCATGGCCTGGCGCAGGTGTTCGATGAACTGCACATCATCCACCCCCGCCTCGCCGGCCAACAGCAGCGCCGGGTCACCCGGCGCCAGGCGGATCAGTAAAAAGCCCAGCACCAGCACCGCCACAATCATCAACAGTGCCTTGAGCAGGCGACCGCTGAAATACAGCAACCCGTTCATGGTGCAGGCGCGTCGAGGTAGACGCTTTCGTAGTCTTCGTTAAGGCTGGTGGCGGTTTGCAGCAGGTTCTTCACCTCTTTGTGGAACAGTGTCGGGTAGCGCATTTCGAAGATCGGCGCGATCGGCAGGTCGGTGTTCAGCACGTTTTCCAACTGGCTATAGAGCCTGGTGCGTTCCGGGCCTTCCGGGGTGTTGGCGACCTGGGTCCACAGGGCATCGGCCTCGGGGCTGTTGTAGCCGCTGACGTTGGCAAATGGCGAAGTCTTGAGGATGTAGTCGGAGCGGTACAGGTAGGCGTTGGTCAGGTACGGGTCGCCGATCTGGAAGATGAAGTTGTAGGTCAGGTCGAAGTCCCAGTCGCTGACGCGCTGGAACCAGGTGGCGGCGTCGGACGTCACCACTTGTACCTTGAAGCCCAGCGGCTGCAGGGCTTGCTTGGTGTATTCGGCCAGGCGCTCCCAGGCACCGCCCTTCTCGCCGTTGAGCAGGCGAATCCGCACGGCGCCCACGTCCACGCCGGACTCGGCAATCAGCGCCTTGGCTTTTTTCACGTCATAGGTGTACTGCGGCAATTGCGGGTCGTGGTACGGCGAGGTGGACACGAACTGGCCGGGGGCAACCTTGCCCGAACCGAAGAAGATGTTGTCGACGATGAACTGGCGGTTCAGCGCATACAGGATCGCCTGGCGCACCTTGGGGTTGTTCAGCGGCGGCTTGCGCGTATTGATCTGCAGGAAGGCCAGGCCGGAATACAGCTCCCAGCCTTTTTCCGACGACTGCACGTCCGGCAAGGCGGTCAGGCGCTTGAGGTCGGAATAGTCGGCATCACCGCTGCGCAGCACCTGCACGTCGTTGCGCTCGAACGCCGCAGCGCGGGACGAGCCGTCCGGGATCACGTGGAAGATGATCGCATCCAGGTGTGGCAGGCCCTTTTTCCAGTAGTCGGGGTTCTTTGCCAGCTTGATATAGGCGCCGCGTTTCCACTCCACAAACACAAACGGGCCGGTGCCGACAGGCTTGAGGTTATAGGGGTTGTTGCGAAAGTCAGTGTTCTCGTAGAGGTGCTTGGGCACCACAGGCCGCAGCCCGCTGCCCAGGGCCGAGAGCAACGGCGCGAAGGGTTTCTTGAGCTGGAACACCACCTGCAGCGGGCCCTTGGCGGTGATGCTGTCGACGTACTCGGTGAAGACCCCGCCCAGGCGCTTGTCCACTTCGGGGTAGAAGGTCTGGAAGCTGAACACCACGTCATCGGCGGTGAACGCGTGGCCGTCATGCCAGCGCACGTTGTCCTGCAAATCGAAGGTGTAGGTCAGGCCATCGGGGGAAACGGTCCAGGCCTTGGCCAATACCGGTTTGGGTTTCAGGTCGGTGTCGAAGGTCAGCAGGCCCTGGAGGATCTTGCCGCTGACGTACTGGGTGGACACGTGGCTGACCACGCCGTGCATCAGCGACGGCGGTTCGGGTTGGGCCACCAGGTTCAGCACTCCGCCGTCATGGGGTTGCGCCTGAGCGGTGCCGGCCAGCAGCACGGCGCCAAGTCCCAGGTATGAAAGGACACGGCGAAAAGATAAAGGGCGCATGGAGACTCCTTGACTAAGGTTTTGTCAGGGATTTAGCAAGGGCTGTGCCATGGGGCGACGGGCCGCGTTTGCGGGCGTCGTAGACCTTGGCAGTGATGAAAAAACCACAGTGGCCGGGACGAGTGTGGAAAAAGCAACAGCCCGCCCTCTTGAGGAATGGTTGTGCGTAGCAGCTGCCGAGCCTTGGCGAGGCTGCGT
>NZ_JACAPZ010000051.1:0-69503 GCF_013385475.1 Pseudomonas sp. G5001 | reverse complement strand
TCGTTAACGATGACGTGGGTATCCTGATTCAACGCGGCGCCCTCAGGTTTTTCGCGAGCAAGCCCGCTCCCACAGAAAAGCAGATCTGTTTTCGCTCTGGTCTTTGCTTTTGCTTTTAACACTCAAGCCGGCCGGTAGGCCGCTGTGCTCTTGATCTGCTTTTGATCTTGATCTTAGGCGCCCCGTTAAACCACGCTGGCCGAACGCAGGCTTTGGAGCGTGGGTAACCCGGCAGGACGCCGGGTTAGCCGTCCTGGGCCAGGGATGGCCCATGACGGCGGCCCACGGTCCAAAGCCGGAGTGAGGGCACACCGAGCCTAAGCGAGGTGCCGAGTGGTGGGGCAAGAGCGTTTTGCTTACTTTTGCGCTGTTCAAAAGTGAGCCGCTGTAAGAGCGGAACCATAAGCGGCCCTGACCCAAAAAACGGATATGTACCCAGTTCAAAAAGCCCGATAAGCCCGCATGAACAACCCAACCACTTCCTGCACATGCTCCTCGGCCGCCTCAGCGCTCAGTTGCCCCCCACACCCATACAACAAACAAAAATTCGCCGTCCCCTTGAGCAAGCAAAAAAAATGCTCCGCCGCGGTGAACGGCTTGGCAATACGCAATGCGCCACTCTGGTCGATCTTACCGAGCAGCCGCTCCATCCCCTGCAACATACGCATCGGCCCAGCCTCGAAAAAGATCTGCGACAACTTCGGATCCTGACTCCCGGAAGTCATCATCAACCGATGCAGGTTCACCGACTCCTCGCTATTGATCAGCACATGAAACCCGCGGGCGATATTGAGCAGCACCTTCTCCACCGGCACACCCTCGGGCAGCTCGAAATACATCACCGGTAACTGCTCTTCGCACTTGGCAACCACCGCCGCCGAGAACAGCGTCTCCTTGTCGGTGAAATGGCTGTACACCGTCAGCTTCGACACCCCGGCCTCCACTGCCACGGCATCCATGCTGGTACTGGCATACCCATTACTCAAAAACAGGATCTTCGCCGCATCAAGAATCGCCTGGCGTTTTGCCATGTCCTTGGGACGCCCGGGGCTATTGGTGTTCACAGGATTGTCAGACATTTTCACTTTATTACTGGACTGGTGAGTTTGGTATTAATAACATACTGGCCAGTATAATTATTCCTAGCACCATTAGCGAAAGGTCCTTCAGCATGCGCAGCTATTTCCTGCCACTCGCGTTGCCTGCCAGCTTGTTATTCCTGTTGGCTGCCTGTGGCCATGAAGAAGCGGCGCAAACCACCGTCCGCCCGGCCATGGTGGTTCAGCCAGAGCCTTCGGCGCAGGCTTCCGACAGCTACCCGGGCGAGGTGCGTGCACGCTATGAACCCGACCTGGCCTTTCGCATTGGCGGCAAAGTCAGCCGACGACTGGTGGAGGAGGGCGAGCGCGTCAAGGCCAACCAGCCCCTGGCCGAACTCGACCCTCAGGACGTACGCCTGCAACTGGAAGCCACCCGCGCCCAGGTCGCCGCTGCCGACGCCAACTTGAGCCTGGTGCGCGCCGAGCGTGACCGCTACAAGACCCTGATGGACCGTCAGATGGTCAGCCGCTCCCAGTACGACAACTCCGAAAACCTCTACCGCTCCGGTGAAGCACGCCTCAAGCAGATCAAGGCCGAATTCGACGTGGCCAATAACCAGGCCGGTTACGCCGTGTTGCGCGCACCCCAGGATGGCGTGGTCGCCAAGCGTGCAGTGGAAGTCGGCCAGGTGGTGTCGGCCGGCCAGACCGTATTCACCCTGGCCACCGATGGCGAGCGGGAGGTGTTGATCAGCCTGCCGGAGCAAAGCTTCGGGCGTTTCAAGATTGGCCAGCCGGTGTCCGTGGAACTGTGGAGCCAGCCTGACCAGCGCTTCAACGGCCGCATCCGCGAACTGTCGCCGGCTGCCGATCCAAAGTCGCGAACCTTCGCCGCCCGCGTCGCGTTTACCGGCGGCAAAGTGCCTGCGGAACTGGGGCAGAGCGCTCGCGTCTTCATCCAGGCTGACGGGGTGATTCCCCTGGCGGTGCCGCTGTCTGCCCTGAGCGCGGAGAACGGCGCGTCCTACGTCTGGGTGGTGCAGCCCGACAATACCCTCAAGCGCACACCGGTGCGGATCGGCGCCTTTGGCGAGAAAACCGTGCCGGTGCTGGAAGGCTTGAACCCCACTGATTGGGTGATCGCCGCCGGTGTGCATGTACTCCATGAGGGCCAGCAAGTGCGCCCGGTGGATCGCGCCAATCGAGTGGTAAGTCTGGCGGCCAAGGAGTAGTCCCCGATGGGTTTCAATCTTTCCGAATGGGCGTTGCGTAATCGCCAGATCGTACTGTTCCTGATGATCCTGCTGGCAGTGGTCGGCACCTTGTCCTACACCAAGCTGGGACAAAGCGAAGACCCGCCGTTTACCTTCAAGGCCATGGTGATCAAGACCAACTGGCCAGGCGCTACGGCCCAGGAAGTGTCGCGCCAGGTCACCGAGCGTATTGAAAAGAAATTGATGGAGACCGGCGACTACGAGCGCATCGTCTCCTTCTCGCGGCCCGGTGAATCCCAGGTCACCTTCATGGCCCGGGACTCGATGCACTCCGCAGAGATCCCGGACCTCTGGTACCAGGTGCGCAAGAAAATCAGCGATATTCGCCAGACCCTGCCACCGGATATCCAGGGTCCGTTTTTCAACGATGAATTCGGCACCACCTTCGGCAATATCTACGCCCTGACCGGCGATGGCTTTGACTACGCCGTGCTCAAGGACTACGCCGACCGCATCCAGATTCAGCTGCAACGGGTGCCGGATGTCGGCAAGGTCGAACTGCTGGGCTTGCAGGACGAGAAGATCTGGATCGAGCTGTCCAACCTCAAGCTCGCCACCCTCGGCCTGCCGCTGGCGGCCGTGCAGCAGGCGTTGCAGGAACAGAACGCGGTGTCCACCGCCGGCTTCTTTGAAACCCCGAGCGAGCGCGTGCAGTTAAGGGTGTCCGGCAACTTCAAGACCGTTAAGGAGATTCGCGACTTCCCGATCCGCGTCGGTGATCGTACGTTCCGTATCGGTGACGTGGCCGAGATTCATCGTGGCTTCAACGATCCACCGGCACCGCGCATGCGCTACATGGGCGCCGACGCCATCGGGCTGGCCGTGGCCATGCGTGATGGTGGCGACATCCTGGTGCTGGGCAAGGCCCTGGAAGGCGAATTCGCACGCCTGCAGAAGAACCTTCCTGCCGGTATGGAACTGCGCAAGGTGTCGGACCAGCCGGCAGCGGTAAAAACCAGTGTCGGCGAATTCGTCCAGGTGCTCGCCGAGGCCCTGGCGATTGTGTTGCTGGTGAGCTTTTTCTCTCTGGGCGTGCGCACCGGCATGGTGGTCGCCCTGGCGATTCCGCTGGTGTTGGCCATGACGTTTGCCACCATGTATTACCTCGGCATCGGCCTGCACAAAATCTCCCTCGGCGCGCTGGTGCTGGCGCTGGGCTTGCTGGTGGACGATGCGATCATCGCCGTGGAAATGATGGCGATCAAAATGGAGCAAGGGTACGACCGGCTCAAGGCCGCCAGTTTCGCCTGGACCAGCACAGCCTTCCCGATGCTCACCGGCACCCTGATCACGGCCGCGGGTTTCCTGCCGATTGCCACGGCGCAATCGAGCACCGGTGAATACACCCGCTCGATCTTCCAGGTGGTGACCATTGCGCTGCTGGCCTCGTGGGTCGCCGCCGTGATGTTCGTGCCGTACCTGGGGGAAAAACTCCTGCCGGACCTGGCGAAGATTCATGCGGCCAAACATGGCACCGACGGGCCGGATCCCTACGGCACACCCTTCTATCAGCGCGTAAGACGCCTGGTGGAATGGTGCGTGCGTCGGCGCAAGACGGTGATCGTCCTGACCTTGCTGCTGTTTATCGGCTCGGTGGCGCTGTTCCGCTTTGTGCCCCAGCAGTTCTTCCCGGCTTCCGGGCGACTGGAACTGATGGTCGACCTGAAACTGGCTGAAGGCGCGTCCCTGAGCAATACGGCCGACCAGGTCAAACGCCTTGAAGCCTTGCTCAAGGAACATGCAGGTATTGAAAATTATGTGGCCTATGTCGGTACCGGTTCGCCACGTTTCTACCTGCCGCTGGACCAGCAACTGCCGGCCGCCAGCTTTGCCCAGTTTGTGGTGTTGGCCAAGACCATCGAGGAGCGCGAAAGCTTGCGCACCTGGCTGATCGAAACCCTCAACGAACAATTCCCGGACCTGCGTTCGCGGGTTACGCGGCTTGAAAACGGCCCGCCGGTTGGCTACCCCGTGCAGTTCCGGGTAACGGGCGAGCACATCGAAGAAGTCCGGGCCCTGGCGCGGAAAGTGGCGGCCAAGGTTCGCGAAAATACCCACGTGGTCAACGTGCACCTGGACTGGGAAGAACCGAGCAAGATCGTCTACCTCAACGTTGACCAGGACCGCGCCCGTGCCCTCGGCGTGAGCACCGCCAACCTGTCGAAATTCCTCCAGAGTTCCCTTACGGGCTCCAGCGTCAGCCAGTATCGCGAAGACAACGAGTTGATCGAAATCCTGCTGCGCGGCACGGTGCATGAGCGCACCGAGCTGTCGCTGCTGCCAAGCCTGGCGGTGCCGACCGACAACGGCAAGAGCGTGGCGCTGTCGCAGATCGCGACCCTGGAATACGGCTTTGAGGAAGGCATCATCTGGCACCGTAATCGCCTGCCGACCGTGACCGTTCGCGCCGATATCTACGGCAAGGAACAACCGGCCACTCTGGTGCAGCAGATCCTGCCGACCCTCGAAGGCGTGCGCGCTGAACTGCCGGACGGCTACCTGCTGGAAGTTGGCGGCACGGTCGAGGATTCCGCCCGTGGGCAGAACTCGGTCAAGGCCGGTGTGCCGCTGTTTATCGTGGTGGTGCTGACCTTGCTGATGCTGCAATTGCGCAGCTTCTCCCGCACCGCGATGGTGTTTCTCACGGCGCCCTTGGGCCTGATCGGGGTGACACTGTTCCTGCTGGTGTTCCGCCAGCCCTTTGGGTTCGTGGCGATGCTGGGGACCATCGCGCTGTCGGGGATGATCATGCGTAACTCGGTGATCCTGGTGGACCAGATCGAGCAGGACATCAAGGCCGGCCTGGCTCCCTGGCAGGCGATTATCGAGGCGACCGTGCGGCGCTTCCGGCCGATTGTGCTGACGGCGCTGGCGGCCGTACTGGCGATGATCCCGCTGTCCCGCAGCGTGTTCTTCGGGCCGATGGCCGTGGCGATCATGGGCGGCTTGATTGTTGCGACGGCATTGACCCTGTTGTTCCTGCCCGCGCTGTATGCGGCGTGGTTTCGGGTGCGCAAGGAGGCGGTGTAAGGCTGCGAGTGGCAGGGGTGTCCTGTAAGGAAATGCCTCTGGTCATTCACACATAGACGCAAACTGCGACCCTGGGCGACGGAACGTTTGCCCGTGGTGCTCCACTCAGAATTGTCTGATTGACAGACGTCGTTGTCGGGGCCGCAAGCGTGCGGTCCCGATGAACAACAATGAGTTCATGGAGTGTCATATGTTTATTTTGTCTGCCCTGGCAGCTTTCAAAGGTGCTTTCCTGGGGTCACTGCTGGGCAATCTGTTGCCTGGTTCCAATAAAGAAGCTGATACGGCGCGACCGCACAAGCCCGGCCATGGACGGCCCGGTTTCAACCACGGCCATCACTCCCGACCAACGGGGCCTGTCCTGCCTGCGCGGCCCAAGCCGTATCACCAGGCGCCGGTGCATGAGGCCCACCAACCCTACCAGAGGTCATCGGCACTCTTTCCGATCCATCGATAGCCGCTGACTCGAGGCAGCCCGGGAACCACTCGGGCTGCCTTGCCACTCAGAGGGGGCTTTTGACCATAGATATCGAGGAGTGTGTATGATTTTTCCAGTACTGGTTTCACCACTGCACCTGTTGGGGGCTGTATTTGGAATAGGGCCGAATTCCGGTCGGTCCAATGGCAATGGCCAGCCCGAGATCAACATTAATATCAAAACCGAAAACAACACCACCAACATCAGCAACAGCAATGCCGTGGGTAGTGATTTGCCTTGCAAGTGCCGCTATTAAAAAAAACGCCCTGAATAGTTCAGGGCGTTTTTAGTTGCCGGGTATGGTCTACAGCGCGCCGAACACCTTCTTGGCCAAGCTGGTGGCAGCCGCCGCCGGGTTCTTGCGAATGGTTTCTTCCTGCTGGGCGATCATCTTGAACAGCCCGTCCAGCGCCTGTTCGGTCACGTAGCTTTCGACATTGGCGCTCTTGGCATCAATGGCGCCAAAGGTGGCGGCCTTGCCGGCGAGCGCGTTGTACTGCTGGGCCACGCCGACCTTGTCGGTAGCGGCCTTGACGATCGGCAGGAACTTGGCCCGGATCTCGTCACGGCTGCTTTTATTCAGGTACTGGGTGGCCGAGTCCTGGCCGCCGGTGAGGATGCCCTTGGCATCGGTCACGCTCATGTTTTTCACCGCGTTTACCAGGATCGGCTGGGCCTGGGTGACAGCAGACTCGGCCGCCTTGTTCATGCTGGTTTCAAGTTGCGTGACCTGGTCACCCATGCCGAACATTTTCAACTTGTCAGCGACTTTGCCCAACTTGCCCGGCAGGCCGATCTTCACTTCGGGGTTGTTGCTGAAACCACCGGGCACACCCAGTTGTTTCACGGCAATCTGTGCGCCTTGGGTCAGTGCATCCTTGAGGCCGCCGGTGGCGTCGCCCTGGGACAGGCTGCCGAGGGACAAGGCCATGGCGTTGGCACCGAGCAGCAAGCCGGCGCACAGGGCAGTGAGGCGAAGGGAGTTACGGAGCATGGGCGCTTCCTTATGTTCGATATTTTAATCAGTGTGCAACCGCATCCACGCGCAGGCGCAGCGGTTGTGGGTCCTGGCCGTTCAACTGCACGGAGTGCCGTTCGGTGGTGATAAACAGTAGCTTGCCCTCCAGTTCGATGCGAGCGCTCACCGAGTAACTGTGGCCAGGCTTGACCTGGGTCGGGTCGTAGCTCAGGTGAAAGGGCAGCGGCACCTGGCCTTTCACCGGGCCTTTCTGCTCGGCCAGGGTCACGGCCGGGGCGTCCATCAAGGACACATCCTGCAGGGTCACACTCAAGGTGGCGGCGGGCGGCAGGGCGATGCGTTGCAGGTAGAAGACTTCGCCATCGAGGCTGGCTTTGGGCGCGGGGCTCATGGTCTGGCAGGCTCCCAGCAGGGCGGTCAGGCCCAGGAGGATGATTTTTTTCATGGTGCAGCTCCTTGTCAACGGCGCCAGAAACACCCTGGCGCCTCGGTCACTCTAGTGTGTTTCTTCGGGTACCACAGGCTGGTCTGGCGCCTCTTCGCTGCGATGCAGTGCGACCTGGCGAATCGACAGGCGAATCTCCGCGGGCAATACGCGTTCGGCTGCACCTTCGGCCAGCTCACCCAGCAGCGGGTGATAGCTCAGTTTGCCGGCCTCGTCGCGACGCAGCACATCTTGCTCCAGCAGGGTCTGGATAAAATGTCGGAAAAGGCTCTTGTCGAAGAACTCCGGGGCATTCAGGCCGTGCAGGATCGACAGGCGCTGGGCCATGACCGTGCACAGGTCTTCCAGCTCTTCGGCGCTGATGCTGTTCTGGCCGCTGTTGAGCAGCAGCGAGATCGCCATGTAGAAGCGTTGCAGGGTCTGGGCGATGCTCTTGGACAGCAGGGTCAACAGCACAAACTGCCGTGAGCTCGGCGCCGGGCGCAGGTACACGTCGTTTTCAAAACGCAGCAGGCCTTGTTCGACGAAGGCGTCCAGCCACTGGTCGACCACAGCATCCAGCTCGTCCAGGGACCAGCGGATAAACAGCTCCGATTGCAGGTACGGGTAGAGCGCACGGGTATAGCGCAGGATCTGTTCGCGGCTCATCCGCGAGCTGCTCTGGAAGAAACTTGCCAGCAGCGCCGGCAGGGCAAAAATGTGCAGCACGTTGTTGCGGTAGTAGGTCATCAGGACGGCGTTCTGCTCGTCCAGGTAGAGGATCTTGCCCAGTGCATCGCTCTGTTCCGACAGCAGGTGCATGTCCTTGACGTGCTTGATCAGCGCCAGGCCGTCGCCTTCCGGCAGGGTGGTGTGGGGCGAGTAGGGCACCTTGCGCAGCAGTGCCAGGTACAGATCCAGCTGGCGCGCCATCGCCTGTTCGTCCAGGGCCAGGCGGGTGGTGGACAGCAGTGCGAGGGCCACCAGGTTCACCGGATTGATCGCCGCCGCTTCGTTCAAGTGTTGCGCCACCCGTTCGCCGAGGCGGTTGGTGGTTTCGTTGAGCCACGCCGGCTTGTAGTTCGGGCCCAGCTCCTGGGAGCGCCAGTCGGGCTGCTCGCTGTCGAGGAATTCAGCCAGCTTGATCGGTTCGCCGAAGTTCACGGCGACCTGGCCAAAGCGCTGCTTGAGGGCGCCGACCACTTTGAAAATATCGAATATCGACTCTTTCTTCTTGCTCGCACCGCGCAGTTCGCCCAGGTAAGTGCGGCCTTCCAGCACCCGCTCATAGCCGATGTACACCGGCACGAACACGATGGGCATGCGCGAGGAACGCAGGAAGCTGCGCAGGGTGATCGCCAGCATCCCGGTCTTCGGTTGCAGCATGCGCCCGGTGCGCGAGCGTCCGCCTTCGACGAAGTATTCCACCGGGAAACCCTTGGTGAACAAGGTGTGCAGGTATTCGTTGAACACCGAGGTGTACAGCGGGTTGCCCTTGAAGGTACGGCGCATGAAAAACGCCCCGCCACGGCGCAACAGGCTGCCGATCACCGGCATGTTCAGGTTGATCCCGGCGGCGATGTGCGGCGGGGTCAAGCCATTCTTGAACAGGAGGTAGGAGAGCAGCAGGTAGTCGATATGGCTGCGATGGCACGGTACATAGATCACCTCGTAGCCCTGGGCGACCTTTTGCACACCTTCGATGTTGTTGACCTTGATGCCGTCGTAGATCTTGTTCCAGAACCAGCTCAGCACCACTTCGAGGAAACGGATGGCGGTGTAGGTGTAGTCCGAGGCGATCTCGTTGCCATAGCGCAGGGCCTGGGCCTTGGCTTTCTCGGGGGTGATTTTCTCGCGTTCGGCCTCGTCGAGGATCGCCTGGCGTACCAGTGGCATGTTCACCAGGCCCTTCACCAGGTTGCGCCGGTGGGACAGGTCGGGGCCGATCACGGCGGTTTTCAGGTTACGAAAGTGCACCCGCAGGATGCGTTGGGCCATGCGCACGGTGCGTTCGTGGCCTTTATTGTGCTCGATCAACTCACGCAGGTTGATGGGCGCGGAGAATTGCACCCGGGTCTTGCGGCCCAGGATCAGGATGCTCAGCAGCCGGCGCAGGCGGCCGGTGACGGCCCAGCTGTCGGCGAACAGCAGTTTCCAGGGGCTGGACTCGCTGTCGGGCGACTGGCCCCAGAACACGCTGACTGGAATGATCTGTGCATTCTCTTCGGCGTGTTCGGTGAGCACATCCACCAGGCGGGTCAGGGTGGGTGGGGCGCCACGCTTGTCCTGGCGCCCCAGCCAGTCGGGGTCGGGCGTCAGGTAGAAGAAGGCTGCCGGCTCCATCAGCGGGCCGACCGACACCGGCAGCACCGGGCGCGGCAGGCCGGCCTTGGTACATTCGGTATCAACCACCGCCAATTCGGTGAGGGATGGAGATTGCAGGACGTAAAACACCGGACGACTGCGGTCGAGGTTCAAGGTAAGGGACGACTGGTTGATCGTCTCTGAGCGAACCCAGAGGTACAACAGCCGGCGCAAGGTGCCAAATACCAGACGGCGAAAGGGAGAACGGGTCATACGGCTTCTGCTTTGAGTGGGGAAAAAAACCGGGCAGGTGCTCGGGGCGCTAGTGTGCAGTATTAGCCGAAAATCGGCAAAAAAGCGGCGAAGTAATCTTGAGTTGAAGCTTTGTGAGCCTGTCTTATACTCGGCAGTTCAACTGCGACGACTCAACAATAAACGTACTTATAAAAAGCATGTGGGAGCAAAACAGATGGCAACGCGCGAAACCGGCAATGTGAAGTGGTTCAACGACGCCAAGGGCTATGGCTTTATCCAGCGGGAAGATGGCAAGGATGTGTTTGTGCACTACCGCGCCATTCGCGGTGAAGGGCATCGTTCATTGGCCGAAGGCCAGCAGGTGGAATACGCAGTGGTGACGGGCGAGAAGGGCTTGCAGGCTGAGGATGTGGTGGGCCTGTAACCTTGGCGTGATCGTTCCCACGCTCTGCGTGGGAATGCTTCTTTGGACGCTCCGCGTCTGCTTTTAATCGTGACGCGGAGCGTCACAGGTTGCATTCCCACGCAGAGCGTGGGAACGATCCCTCAGGTTGTTTTCCAGGTGATCTGCTCTTCACCGTCGGCGCTGATACGAATCCAGGTATCCGCGCTTTCTTCACCTTCTTCCTCAACCCAGCTGCCCGGCGCGCAACGCACTTCGACGTTCAGCGCGGCAAAGGCTGCGCGGGCGCAGGCGATGTCGTCTTCCCACGGGGTCTGGTCGCTTTCCAGGTACAGGCTGTTCCATTTGCCTACGGCTTTCGGCAGCCAGGTGGCCGGTACGCTGCCGGCTTTGCACTTGTAGGTCTGGCCGCGCTGGACCCAGTCGGTGCACGGGCCCAGGGCGGCGCCCAACCAGGCGGCGATGGCCTTGTGGTCGACGTCGGCGTCCTTGAGGTAAATCTCGATATCAGGTTGGCGCATGGATGTTCCTCGTTGCGGGATTTTGAAAATCCATTCGCGGATTCGGTGTGGGCCCCGAGGCCCACAAAAATAATGGGTTATTGAAGCACGAAATAGTCGTAGCGCATCGACACAGTGACCAGCAGCGGTTCGGCGGCTTCGATCACCCGGGCCCGGCGTTCGGCACTCGCGCGCCAGCCGTGGGGCGTCATCGCCAGCAGGTTGGCGCGATCCTTGGGGTCGGCCAGGCTGAGCTTGAACTCCAGGGTTTCGCTGTGTTGCAGGCTCATGCCCTGCGGCACCAGCGCCAGGTGCTTGTCGTCGGTGTACTCGCGCACTTCGTCGTACAAACGCTCACGCAGCTCCATCAGGTGGCCGCGGGTCGGGCCGACTTTCATCAAACCACCACCCGGGCTGAGCAGGCGCTTGGCCTCCAGCCAGTCCAGTGGGCTGAACACGCTGGCCAGGAACTGGCAACTGGCATCGGCCAACGGCACCCGGGCCATGCTGGCGATCAACCAGGTCACCGTGGGGTTGCGCTTGCAGGCGCGCTTGACCGCTTCCTTGGAAATATCCAGGGCATAACCATCGGCGCGCAGCAGGGCGTCGGCGATCTGCGCGGTGTAGTAACCCTCGCCACAGCCGATGTCGAGCCAGCGCTGGGGTTTGCGTTCCGCAGCCAGTTCGGCCAGGCGCCTGGCCACCGGGGCGTAATGCCCGGCGTTGAGAAAGTCGCGGCGCGCTTCCACCATCGCCAGGTTGTCGCCCGGGTCACGGCTGTTCTTGTGCTGCACCGGCAACAGGTTCAGGTAACCCTGGCGCGCCCGGTCGAAACGGTGCCCGGCCGGGCAGGCTACGCCGTTGTCCACTTCCTGTAGCGGTGCGCTGCAAATGGGGCAAGCGAGCATCAGGCGAGCAACTTGATCAGGGTCTGGTAGTAGATTTCGGTCAGCACATCGAGGTCGCTGGCGAGGATGCGCTCGTTGACCTGATGGATCGTCGCGTTGACCGGGCCCAGCTCCACCACCTGAGTGCCGAGGGTCGCGATGAAGCGCCCATCGGAGGTGCCGCCGCTGGTGGACGCCTGGGTCTCGCGACCGGTGACGGCCTTGATGCTGGCGGAGACCGCATCGAGCAACGCGCCCGGTTCGGTGAGGAACGGCAGGCCCGACAGCGCCCACTCCACATGCCAGTCCAGGCCATGCTTGTCGAGAATCGCCGCGACCCGCTGCTGCAGGCCTTCGACGGTGGACTCGGTGGAGAAGCGGAAGTTGAACACCGCCGTCAGGTCGCCCGGGATCACGTTGGTGGCGCCGGTGCCGGAGTTGAGGTTGGAAATCTGGAAGCTGGTAGGCGGGAAGAAGGTGTTGCCATCGTCCCAGTGCTCGGCGGCCAGTTCGGCCAGGGCCGGAGCCGCCAGGTGGATCGGGTTCTTCGCCAGGTGCGGGTAGGCCACATGGCCTTGCACGCCGCGCACGGTCAGGGTGGCGCCGAGGGAGCCGCGACGGCCGTTCTTGACCACGTCGCCCACCAGGGTGGTGCTCGACGGTTCGCCGACGATGCACCAGTCCAGGCGCTCCTTGCGGGCTGCCAGGCGTTCGATCACGGCCTTGGTGCCGTGGTGCGCCGGGCCTTCTTCGTCACTCGTGATCAGGAATGCGACCGAACCCTTGTGGTCCGGGTAGTCGGTCACAAATCGCTCGGAAGCGACCAGCATCGCCGCCAGGCTGCCTTTCATGTCGGCCGCGCCACGGCCGCAGAGCATGCCGTTTTCATCGATCAGCGCGTCGAACGGGTCGTTCTGCCAGGCCTTGACCGGGCCGGTCGGCACCACGTCGGTGTGGCCGGCGAAGCACAATACCGGGCCTTCGTGTTTGCCGTGGGTGGCCCAGAAGTTATCGACATCCTCGATGCGCATCGGCTCAAGCGCAAAACCGGCGTCGCCCAGGCGCTGCATCATCAGCTTCTGGCAATCGGCGTCGACCGGCGTCACCGACGGGCGGCGGATCAGGTCGATAGCGAGTTGGAGGGTCGGCGAAAGGTCGGCGTGGGCCGTCATGTAAAAACTCCAGAAGCATGTCAGGGCGCAAGGCTTATGTGGGAGGGGGCTTGTGTGGGAGCGGGCTTGCTCGCGAATACGGAGTGTCAGTCAACAATGTATGAACTGACCCGGCGCATTCGCGAGCAAGCCCGCTCCCACACAAAGCAATGGCCTGGGCCAAGTCTCACAAAATGGCCGTTATCTTATAGCAAAACGGCGGCCAGAGGCCGCCGTTTAGTGCATTGCGCAGGATTTTAAGCAGCGGCCACAGGCTCTTGCTTCGGTGCCGGTTTCGGCAGCGACGACAGGAACGCCATGATCAGCGCCGCCACATACGGCAGCGACTGCACCAGCAACATCACCACCCAGAAGCGCATGTCATTGCTCGGCAGGCCCTGCACCAGGTAAATCCCCAGTGCCGCACCCCACAACAGCAGCATGATGAACATCTCTTCCCGGGCTTCGGAGATCGCCACCCAGAAACCGTGGTTATCGGCGTTCTTCGGTGTACGGAAGAACGGAATGCTGGTGGTGAAGAACCCGTACAGCACCGCCTTGGCGATGGTGTGCGACAACGCCAGCCCGGCCAGTGCCGCGCAGAACGCATCTTTCAGGTTCACACCCACCGCACGACGGTAGAGGAAGATGATCTTGCCGACCTTGAACACGAACAACGCCAGTGGCGGGATCGCGAAAATCAGCAGCGGCGGGTCAACCCGCGTCGGCACGATAATCATCGCCGCCGACCACAACAAGGCGCCCACGGTGAAGAAGATGTTCATGCCGTCGGCCACCCACGGCAACCACCCCGCGAGGAAGTGGTAGCGCTGGCCACGGGTCAGCTCGGTGTCCTTGCCGCGCAAGAGGCTCGCAGTGTGGCGCTTGATGATCTGGATCGCGCCGTAGGCCCAGCGGAAACGCTGTTTCTTGAAGTCGATAAAGGTATCGGGCATCAGGCCCTTGCCGTAGCTGTCGTGGTAGTACGCCGCCGACAGGCCCTTCTCGAAGACCCGCAGGCCCAGCTCGGCATCCTCACAGATGCACCAGTCGGCCCAGCCCAGCTCTTCCAGCACCGAGCGACGGGTCATGGTCATGGTGCCGTGCTGGATGATCGCGTCACGGTCGTTGCGGGTGACCATGCCGATATGGAAGAAGCCTTTGTATTCCGCGTAGCAGAGCTTCTTGAAGGTGCTTTCGTTCTGGTCGCGATAATCCTGTGGCGACTGCACCACGGCGATTTTCGGGTCGGCGAAGTGCGGCACCATGTGCTTGAGCCAGTTTGGCGACA
This sequence comes from Pseudomonas sp. G5001, assembly GCF_013385475.1. NCBI lineage: Bacteria > Pseudomonadati > Pseudomonadota > Gammaproteobacteria > Pseudomonadales > Pseudomonadaceae > Pseudomonas > Pseudomonas sp. G5001. The sequence goes on along the minus strand of NZ_JACAPZ010000051.1, from coordinate 55,487 downwards.
CGCAGTAATCGGAGTCGATCACCGCGATCACTTCGGCATCCTTGGCGGTGTGCGGGATCAGGTAGTTCAGTGCGCCGCCCTTGAAACCGGCCAGGGGCGAGACGTGGAAGAACTTGAAGCGCGGGCCGAGGGTTTCGCAGTAGTCGCGCACCGGCTCCCACACGGCCGGGTCCTTGGTGTTGTTGTCGATGATCAGGACTTCGTAGTCCGGATAATCGAGGGCGGCCAGGGCGTCGAGGGTCTGTTTGACCATCTCCGGCGGCTCGTTGTAGCACGGCACGTGGATCGAGACTTTCGGGCGGTAGTCCGAATCCCCTTCAACCGGCAGGAATTCACGCCGGCGTTTGTGGGTCCAGACTGCTTCGGCCAGCTCATGGGCTTCGGTCAGCAACACGATAAATACGCCCAGGGCGCCGAGTGCCAGCAGGAAGCCCACCGTCAAGCTGAACCAGGTGCTGTATTGCTGGCTGTAGTCATAACCGATCCACACCAATACCGACCCGCACAGGAACGCGATAAAGGTCAGGAACGTACGGCCGCGCTGGCGCAGGGCCGAGCCGTCGATCATCAGCAGGGTCAGGGACAGCAGCGCAAGCACCACCGAGCCGATCGCCAGCACTCGCCATTGCGGAATCGCGACCACCGGGCCATCAAAGTTGAATTTCTGCTGGCGTGCGGCGTTGAACACGCCCCAATAGGCGCCTACAGAGCCTTCGTCGCTGGCTTTCCATGGCTGGTCAAACGCTTCGATCACGAAGTAGTTGTAGCCCTGGCGGTTCAGCGTGTTAACCAGCGTGCGCAGGTAAATCGCCTGGTCGGCGGGGGAGGCGTCAGCACCGCCACGCATCCGGCCGTTGCTCGGCCAGCCAACCTCCGACAGCAACAGCGGCTTTTTCGGGAAGGTCTTCTTCAGGTCCCGTGCGCGATCGAGGACGAACTGGCCGGCCTTGTCCACCGGGATATGTTCCCAGTACGGCAGGATGTGCGCGGCGATCAGGTCGACGTGCTTGGCCAGTTGCGGGTTGTGTTCCCAGATGTGCCATTGCTCGGAGGTGGTCACGGGCACCTTGACGGCGGCCCGTACCCGATCCAGCAGCACGATCAGCGCTTCCGGAGTGATTTCCTCACGGAACAGCGCCTCGTTGCCCACCACTACCCGCACTACGCTGCGGGAGCTGTTGGCGATTTCGATGGCGCGCTGGATCTCGCGCTCGTTGCGCTCGAGGTCCGGACTGATCCAGATCCCCAGGGTCACCCGCAGGCCGAATTCTTCCGCCAGCTTGGGGATATCCCCCAGGGTGCCGTCGACCGAGTAGGTACGGATGTTGTCCGTCAGCTTGCTCATGATCGCAAGGTCCTGACGCATTTGATCGTCGGTCGGATACTGGTCTTTCTGTGGGTACTGGCCTTGCTGGAACGGCGAGTACGAAAAACCGGAGATCTGCTCGGGCCAGTTAGGGGCATTGACCGGGCGGTTGATCAGCGCCCAGAAGCCGGTGAACAGCGCGGCAATTGCCAGCACCACCACCAGGTTGAGTCCAAATTTACGCGATGACATGGCTATTTCGGGTTCCAAAGGGTGTGGAACGAAAAGAGGTGTCGGCCTGCGCCGAACGGCGCGCATCCTACACTGGCCTTTCACCGACCGTACAGCAAGCCGGGAAAAACCGGACATTGGGCAGTGCAACTCGTCGTAAGTTCTCTTACTTGTAGCTTGTAGTTTAAAACTTGTCGCTGTGTAGCCCTATAATGCGCGCCGGTTTTTGGGGTAATGGTCATGAGTACAGAAGATCCACGGTTTGCCGGCGTCGCCCGCTTGTATGGCATTGAAGGCCTGGAGCGCCTGAAGGCGGCCCATGTGGCCATCGTCGGCGTGGGCGGGGTGGGTTCGTGGGCGGCGGAAGCCATCGCTCGCTGCGGCGTGGGCGAGATTTCGCTGTTTGACCTCGATGATGTATGCGTCAGCAACAGCAACCGCCAGCTGCATGCGCTGGACAGCACCGTGGGCAAGGCCAAGGTCGAGGTCATGGCCGAGCGCCTGAAAGGCATCAACCCGGATTGCACCGTGCACGCTGTGGCGGACTTCGTGACCCGCGAGACGATGGCCGAGTACATCACGCCCAATATCGATTGCGTGATCGACTGCATCGACAGTGTGAACGCCAAGGCCGCACTGATTGCCTGGTGCAAGCGGCGCAAGATCCAGATCATCACCACCGGCGGCGCGGGCGGGCAGATTGATCCGACGTTGATTCAGGTGTGTGACTTGAACCGTACGTTCAATGACCCGCTGGCGTCGAAGGTGCGCTCCACGTTGCGTCGTGACTATGGCTTCTCCCGCACTGTGACCCGCCACTACAGCGTGCCCTGCGTGTTCTCCACCGAACAGCTGCGTTACCCGAAGCCGGACGGCAGCATCTGTTTGCAGAAGAGTTTTGTCGGGGATGGCGTGAAGCTGGACTGTGCCGGCGGGTTTGGCGCGGTGATGATGGTGACTGCGACCTTCGGCATGGTGGCCGCGACCAAGGCGGTGGACAAGATAGTGGCCGGGGTGCGCCGGCCTGCTGACAGGGTCAAGGCCCCTTAGATCTCAGTCTGGAATGAAGATCAAAATGTGGGAGCGGGCTTGCTCGCGAAAGCGGTGTATCAGTCGACATCTCCGGTGACTGACACGCCGCCTTCGCGAGCAAGCCCGCTCCCACATTTAGTTTTGTATAAGGCTCAACTCCCGCATCCGCTGAAGTACGGCATTCAACCCATTGCTGCGCGACGGCGATAACTGCCGCGACAGGCCCAGTTGCTCAAACCAGCCGGGCAAGTCGACGGCTTGCAGTTCGGCGGCAGACACACCGTTGACCCGCGCCAGCAACAACGCCACCAGCCCGCGTATCAGCCGTGCATCGCTGCTGGCGGCAAACTGCCAATGCCCATCCTGCAAGCGCCCCACCAGCCACACCAGGCTTTCACAGCCCTGCACCAGGTTGACGTCTACCTTGTCTTCGTCCGGCAAGGCGGGCAGCCGCTCGCCCCATTGCATCAGCAGGCGGGCTCGTTGCTCCCAACTGCCGACTGCCTGGAACGCTTCCAGCGCGACAACGGCCTCAGTCGGCAAGCTCATCGCAACATATCCAGGGCTTGATCCAGCGCTTCAAAAAAGCGCTCCAGGTCATCGGAGTCGTTGTACAGCGCCAATGACACCCGAATCGCCCCCGACAATCCCATCTGCTTGAGCAGCGGCATCGCACAATGATGGCCGGCGCGCACCGCAATCCCTTGTTCGGTCAGCAAGTGGGCGAGGTCGGCGTTGTGCACGCCTTCCACCACGAAGCTGGCCAGGGCGACGTGCGGCGACCCCAGCAAGCGCACGCCATTGCGCGCTTGCAAGCCACGCAACAGGTAGTCGTGCAGGGCGGCTTCGTGAGCCGTCACCGCCTGCTGGTCCAGGGAACTCAGGTAATCCAGGGTTGCCCCCAGGCCGATCACGCTGGCGATCGGCGGAGTCCCGGCTTCGAAACCGAGGGGCGCCGGGCGGAAACTGGCGCTTTGATAATCAGCCTGCTGCACCATCTCGCCCCCAAACTGCCAGTGGCGCAGGTGATGCAGGGCTTCGGTGCGGCCATACAGCACGCCGACGCCGTCCGGCCCATAGAGTTTATGGCTGGAAAACACGTAGAAGTCGCAGCCCAGGGCCTGCATATCATGGCGACCATGCACGATGCCCTGGGCGCCATCGACCACCGTCAGTGCATCGTGGGCCTTGGCCAGCGCCAGCAGTTGCGGCAACGGCTGCCAGGCGCCAAGTACGTTGGACAGTTGGCTCACCGCCAGCAGGCGGGTGCGCGGGCCGATCAGTTGGGCGGCGGCTTGCAGGTCGATCAAGCCGCCAGCGTCAAGCGGCAGTACCACCAGCGCCAGCTCGCGACGCTTGGCCAGTTGCTGCCACGGCAGCAGGTTGGCGTGGTGCTCCAGGGCGCTGATGACAATCTCGTCGCCCGGGTTGAATAGGTGCTCAAGGCCATAAGCCAGGAGGTTCAGCGCCGATGTCGCGCCGTGGGTGAAGATGATTTGCCCCTCGTCACCGACGTTCAGCCACTGTGCCACCTTGCTGCGACTGTCCTCGAAAGCCTGGGTCGCGTGGGCGCCCGGCAAATGCTGGGCACGGTGCACATTGGCTGCGCCATTGGCGTAGTAATGGCTGATGGCGTCCAGCAGGGCTTGAGGTTTTTGCGTGGTGGCGGCGTTGTCCAGATAGGTCTGGTCTTGCCGTTGCAGGGTGGCGATGGCCGGAAAATCGGCGCGCCAGGGAGAGGGCACAAGCATGGTGATCAAGACTCGTATAAACGGCCCGCACCGGTCAGGCGCGGGCCGTTAGTGGCATCGAGTCGCTGCTTAGTTGTGAGCGTGCAGCGCTGCGTTCAGTTCGATGGCCGATTTGTGGGTTTTGCACTCCACGGCACCGGTCTCGGAGTTGCGGCGGAACAGCAGGTCCGGTTGGCCGGCCAGCTCGCGGGCCTTGACCACCTTGACCAGCTGGTTCTGCTCGTCCAGCAGCGCAACCTTGGTGCCGGCGGTCACGTACAGGCCCGACTCCACGGTGTTGCGGTCGCCCAACGGGATACCGATACCGGCGTTGGCGCCGATCAGGCAGCCTTCGCCGACCTTGATCACGATGTTGCCGCCACCCGACAGGGTGCCCATGGTGGAGCAACCGCCGCCCAGGTCCGAGCCCTTGCCGACGAACACGCCAGCCGACACGCGGCCTTCGATCATGCCCGGGCCTTCGGTACCGGCGTTGAAGTTGACGAAACCTTCGTGCATCACGGTGGTGCCTTCGCCTACGTAGGCGCCCAGGCGGATCCGCGCGGCATCAGCGATACGCACGCCGCTCGGCACCACGTAGTCGGTCATCTTCGGGAACTTGTCCACCGAGAACACTTCCAGCAGGTCGCCACGCAGGCGCGCTTCCAGTTGACGCTCGGCCAGCTCATTGATGTCGATTGCGCCCTGGCTGGTCCAGGCCACGTTCGGCAACTGCGGGAACACACCGGCCAGGCTCAGGCCGTGAGGCTTGACCAGGCGATGGGACAGCAGGTGCAGCTTGAGGTAGGCCTCAGGCGTGGAGGTCAGTGCGGCGTCTTCGGCCAGCAGGGTGGCGACCAGCGGCGTGTGGCTTTCAGCCAGGCGGCTCAACAGGGCGGCTTGGGCAGCGTCGACGCCCTTGAGCGCGTCAGCCAGTTGCAGGGCCTGGGTGACGGTGAAAGTGATCGCCTGGTTGCCTTCGGTGTAACCGAGGATCGGCGCGATGGCCGCGATGATTTCAGCCGATGGATTGAGCAGCGGTTGTGCGTAAAACACTTCCAGCCAAGCACCTTGGCGGTTCTGAGTGCCGACGCCGAAGCCCAGGCTGAACAGGGAATTGGACATGCTGTTACCTCTACAAAAATGGAGTGGGCTGGCCTACTTGAGGGCCGCCGAATAGCTATCTGGCTTGAAGCCAATCAGGGTTTTGTCACCGAGATCAAGCACCGGGCGCTTGATCATCGAGGGTTGCGCGAGCATCAATTCAATGGCTTTCGCTTGGTCGAGATCGGCTTTGCGTTCGTCTTCGAGTTTGCGAAAGGTGGTGCCCGCACGGTTCAAAACCACCTGCCAACCGTGCTCATTGCACCATTGGGTCAAGTGTTCGCGGTCGATACCGGCCGTCTTGTAGTCATGAAACTCATACTGGATAGCGTGCTCATCGAGCCAGGTGCGCGCCTTTTTCATGGTGTCGCAGGCTTTGATGCCGAAAAGGTGCAACGTTTTGCTTGAAGCGGTCAAGGAATTGCCCCCCTTTGGGCTCACGCAGATTAAAGGTCACGGATTATGCCATGGCCAGCGGCTTTCGGCGCCGCTCGTCACACTTACGTTTTGCTCGTGTGCGACTTTTGTGCAAAGGCCATCGCGCAGCATAGGCGGCTAATATGGCACTTCAACGGCGAGTTGTTGCCTGATGTGTGTTGTTGCAAGTTGATTGTCTGGGAATCCCGCGTTATGCAAACCGCCTACACCGTACTTATCCTGCTGATGCTGGTCAGCGTTTCGCGCCTTGTCGGGCGTGTGATCCCACTGCCGTTGCCACTGGTGCAGATCGCCGCCGGTGCGTTGCTGGCCTGGCCGACCCTGGGGCTGCATGTCGCCCTGGACCCTGAGTTGTTTCTTTTCCTGTTTCTGCCGCCGCTGCTGTTCTCTGATGGCTGGCGCATGCCCAAGCGTGAATTGTGGCGCCTGCGCGGGCCGATCCTGACGCTGGCGGTGGGGTTGGTGCTGTTTACGGTGGTGGGGGCCGGTTACTTCATTCACTGGTTGTTGCCGAGTATTCCCCTGCCGGTGGCCTTCGCCCTGGCGGCCGTGTTGTCGCCGACGGATGCCGTAGCGGTGTCGGCCATTTCCCAGAACCGCTTGCCGACGCCACTGATGCACATGCTCCAGGGCGAGGCGTTGATGAATGATGCCTCGGGCCTGGTGACCTTCAAGTTCGCCCTGGCGGCGGCGCTGACCGGCGTGTTCTCGCTGGCGGATGCGAGCCTCACCTTTGTGCTGGTGGCCGTGGGTGGGCTGGCGGTCGGTGTGGCGTTGAGCTGGCTGGTCGGCCGCCTGCGTGCCTGGATGATCGCCCGGGGCTGGGACGACCCGGCGACGCACGTGGTGTTCATGTTGTTGCTGCCATTCGCCGCCTACGTGCTGGCGGAACGCCTTGGCGCCTCGGGTATCCTGTCGGCGGTGGCTGCGGGCATGATGCAAAGCTGGCTCGACCTGCTGCCGCGCCAGACCAGCACCCGGTTGCTCAACCGCAGCGTCTGGTCGCTGCTGGAGTTTGCGTTCAACGGTTTGATCTTCCTGCTGCTGGGCCTGCAACTGCCGGACATCATCAAGGCCGTGGTCAGCCATGAGCCGACGCTGTGGCCGACCTTGTTGTATCGCTGCCTGGACGTGATCGCGATTTTCCTGGTGCTGGTGGTGTTGCGGTTTATCTGGGTGCAAAGCATCTGGCGACTGTCGGGTTTATTGCGCCGGATTCGTGGGAAAAGTGAGCTGACGCTGGTGCCCACCGCGCGGTCCTGCTGGTTGCTGACCGTCGGTGGCGTACGCGGTGCCGTGACCCTGGCGGGTGTGATGTCGGTACCGTTACTGCTTGCGCCGGGGCAGGATTTTCCCGAGCGCGACCTGCTGATCTTCATCGCCGCCGGTGTGATCCTGCTGTCGTTGGTCGCGGCCTGCATCGCTTTGCCGCTGCTGTTGCGCGGCATCGAGAAGAGCCCGGATGAGAAACGCCACAATGAAGTGCGCGAGGCCTGGAAGAAGACCGCCGTGGCTGCTATCCATGCCCTGGAAGCCGAAGAACCCGCTGAAGCTGCACCCCAGGATGCCGCCCAGGCAGCCTTGGCCACCGAGCTCAAGGCGCGGTTGATGTCGGAGTATCGTCATCAACTGGAAGTGTTCAACGATTCGGCCGAAGCCCAGGCGCTGGCGTTGCAGATGGATCAACTGGAGCGCAAGTTGCGGCTCAAGGCCCTGCGGGCGCAGCGTCTGGAACTGTATAGCCTGAGCCGTCACCATCAGATTGGTGATGATGTGCTACGGGAGGTGTTGGCGGATCTGGATATGAGCGAGGCGAATCTGGGTCATATCAAATAACACTGCGGTGCTTACTTGTGGCGAGGGAGCTTGCTCCCGCTGGGCTGCGTAGCGGCCCCAAAAAAGCGGGAGCGCTGCGCACTCCAGCGGGAGCAAGCTCCCTCGCCACAGCAAGCTCCCTCGCCACATTCAGCGCAGTTATTTATTGCGGGTAATAAAGTCGCGAATCCGCGTCGCCGCTTCCACGCACTCCGCCAGCGGCGCGACCAGCGCCAGGCGCACACGCCCGGCGCCCGGGTTGACCCCGTCCACTTCCCGCGACAGGTACGAGCCCGGTACCACGGTCACGTGTTCTTCCACGAACAAGTCCCGGCAGAACGCCGCATCGTCGCCCTTCACGTTCGGCCACAGGTAGAAGCCGCCGTCCGGGTTTTGCACGTCCAGCACCGGCTTCAGGATCGTCAGCACGGCATCGAACTTTTCCCGGTACAGATCACGGTTGGCCTGCACGTGGGCTTCGTCCTGCCAGGCAGCAATGCTCGCCAGTTGGGTTTGCACCGGCATCGCGCAACCGTGGTAGGTGCGGTACAGCAGGAAGCCCTTGAGGATATCGGCGTCGCCGGCCACAAAGCCCGAACGCAGGCCCGGCAGGTTGGAGCGCTTGGACAGGCTGTGGAACACCACGCAACGCTTGAAGTCCTGGCGGCCCAGTTCCACGCAAGCGCTGAGCAGGCCTGGCGGCGGGGTTTGTTCGTCGAAGTACAGCTCGCTGTAGCACTCGTCGGCGGCGATCACGAAGTCGTATTCGTCAGCCAGGGCGATCAGCTTTTTCAGGGTGGCGACGGGAATCAGTGCACCGGTGGGGTTGCCTGGCGAGCACAGGAACAGGATCTGGCAGCGTTTCCAGATGTCCGGCGATACGGCGTCGAAATCCGGGTTGAAGCCGTTTTCATCCAGGCACGGCAGGTAATGCGGCTTGGCCCCGGCGAGGAACGCAGCCCCTTCGTAGATCTGGTAGAACGGGTTCGGGCTGACCACCAGCGCGTCGTCGCCGCGGTTGACTACGGTCTGGGTGAAGGCGAACAGCGCTTCACGGGTGCCGTTCACCGGCAGGATGTTGCGCGCCGGGTCAAGCCAGCCCTTGGGCACGCTGAAACGGCGTTCACACCAGGCGCCAATGGCTTCGCGCAGGGCGGGAATGCCCAGGGTGGTGGGGTACACCGCCATCTGGTCCAGGTTGTTGGCCAGCGCCTCGGCGACAAACTGCGGGGATTTGTGCTTCGGCTCACCGATGGACAGGGCGATGGGGCGTTTGTCCGGGTTCGGCGTGACGCTGCCCAGCAGGACGCGCAATTTCTCGAACGGGTAGGGCTGCAGCTGGTTCAGGGCGTTGTTCATCGATAAATCTCGTTCAATTCATTGGAAGCTGAAAATGGGCGGTCGGTCAGATGCTCAAGCGTGACATCTCGACGCCGGTCTCCTGATTGACGCTCAACTGCTGGACGATGGCTTCCTGCAAGCGTCGGCACAGTTCAGGGTCGGAAAGCGGCTGGTTGTCGGCATCGGTAATGAAGAACACGTCTTCCACCCGCTCGCCCAGGGTCGCAATCTTGGCGTTCTGCAACGACAGGTCGAACTCCAGGAATATCGTGCCGATCCGTGCCAGCAGGCCCGGGCGGTCCGGCGCGCTGAGTTCCAGCACCGTCACCGGGCGCTGGGCGTCGTTGTGGATGGTCACCTCGGGGGCAAAAGCAAAGTGCTTGAGCTGGCGCGGTACCCGACGCTGGATGATGGTCGGGTAGTCGTCAGGATTGCGCAGCGCGTCGGTCAGGCCTTTGCGGATCTTTTTCACCCGCTCCGGGTTGTCGCCGATGGACTCGCCTTCCGTGTCGAGCACGATGTAGGTGTCGAGTGTGAACTGGCTGCTGGAGGTGATGACCCGGGCGTCGTGAATGTTCAGGTTGAGCTGGTCCATCGCCGCCACGGTCACGGCGAAGAAGTCGTGCTGGTCGGGCGCGTAGATGAAGATCTGGGTGCCACCCTCGAACTCGCGCTGGGTGGTTTCCTTGATCAGCACCAGTGGGCCGCCATCGGCCGGCTGCTGCAGGATCGCGTCGCTGTGCCAGGCCACGTCGCCGGCGGTGTGGCGCAGGAAGTAGTCGTCTCCCAGTTGCGACCAGAGTTGCTCGACGTCGTCCGGGTCATTGCCGCCACGCACCAGAATATCCAGGGCCGCGCTTTGGGTGCGGCGGATCTGTTCTTCGCGGTCCACCGGGTTCTCCAGGCCGCGACGCAGCGCGCGCTTGGTCTCGGTGTAGAGCTGGCGCAACAGGCTGGCGCGCCAGGAGTTCCACAGCGTCGGGTTGGTGGCGTTGATGTCGGACACGGTGAGCACGTACAGGTAGTCGAGGCGGGTTTCATCGCCGACGGCCTGGGCAAAATCGTGGATCACCTGTGGGTCGGACAAGTCCTTGCGCTGGGCGGTGGTGGACATCACCAGGTGGTTCTGCACCAGCCACACGATCAGGCGGCTGTCCCACAGCGGCAACTGGTGACGCTGGCAGAACGCTTCGGCGTCCACTGCGCCAATTTCCGAGTGATCACCGTGCCGGCCCTTGCCGATGTCGTGGTACAGGCCGGCGAGGTAGATCAATTCCGGCTTGGGCAGGCGCGCCATGAGCTTGCTGGCCAGCGGGAATTTCTCTGACACCTGGGTGTACTGCAACTTACGCAGGTGCTTGATCAGGTTCAGGGTGTGGGCGTCCACCGTGTAGATGTGGAACAGGTCGTGCTGCATCTGCCCGACGATAAAACCGAACTCCGGCAGGTAGCGCCCCAGGATCCCGTAGCGGTTCATGCGCCGCAGGTTGCGGTGGATGCCGATCTTGCACTTGAACAGTTCGATAAACAGGCTGGTATTGCGGATGTCGTGGCGGAAATCGTCGTCGATCAGGTGACGGTTTTCCCGCAGCAGGCGAATGGTGTCGGCGCGTACGCCCTTGATTTCCGGCTGCTGGGCCATCAACACGAAGATTTCCAGCATGGCGAACGGCGTGCGTTTGAACACGTTGTCGTTGCCTGCCTCGATATAGCCATCGTGGAGCTGGAAGCGCGCGTTGATCGGCTGCGGCGGTGCTTCGTCTTCCGGGGCCAGGATCACTTCTTCGAAGTGCTGGATGATCAGGTCGCTGAGCTGGGCAATGCTCATCACCACGCGGTAGTACTGCTGCATGAAACTTTCGATGCTGGTCTTCGCGTCTTCGCCTTCAAACCCCAGCAGGGTGGCGATGGAGCGCTGGTGGTCGAACAGCAGGCGGTCTTCGGAGCGCCCGGCCAGCATGTGCAGCGCGTAGCGCACTTTCCAGAGGAATTCCTGGGAGGAGGCCAGCAGGGCGTTTTCGCTCTCCACCAGGAAGCCTTCCCCGGCCAGGGCGCGCAGGTTCAGGGTGCCGTACTGGCGACGGGCGACCCACAAAATCGTCTGGATGTCCCGCAGCCCGCCCGGTGAGCCTTTGACGTTGGGTTCCAGGTTGTATTCGGTGTCGTTGTACTTGTGGTGCCGGGCTTTCTGCTCGGCACGCTTGGCCAGGAAGAAGTCCTTGCTCGGCCACATGTGCGCGGTGCTGGTGACTTCCAGCATGCGCTGGCGCAGGCGCTCGGGGCCGGCGATGGTGCGGCTTTCCATCAGGTTGGTGATCACCGTCAGGTCGGCGCGGGCTTCCTGGGCACACTCGTCCACCGAGCGTACGCTTTGGCCGACTTCCAGGCCGATGTCCCACAACAGCGTCAGAAAACGCTCGATGGAGTCGCGAAAGATCTCGTGATCGGCGCTGTCCAGCAAGATCAGCAGGTCGATGTCGGAGTAGGGGTGCAGTTCGCCACGGCCGTAGCCGCCGACCGCCACCAGGGCGATATCGGCGTCTTCACTCCAGCTGAACTGTTCCCAGGCCTTTTGCAGGATGTTGTCGACGAACCAGGCGCGGTCCTCGATCAGCCGGCGGATATCGCGGCCGGTACGAAAGCGCCCATCGAGCACCTCGCGGGCCTGACGAATGGCCTTCTTGAAGGCGGCGATGGGGCTGGCCTTCAGTGCCAGTTCCGCCTGGAACTGGCCACGGTCGAAGAGTTCGGGATCCACCTGGGGCATCGATCGGTTTTCCTTTCTATCTATGGGTCACAGCGTCGCTATTAGAAAACCGGTGCAAACATTACGCCGAAACGCGGGGAATCGTGTCGTCGGCACGCAGGGTGAAGATCTCGTAGCCGGTGTCGGTCACCAGCAGGGTGTGTTCCCACTGCGCCGAGAGCTTGCGGTCCTTGGTGATGGCGGTCCAGCCGTCGCCCAGCACCTTGGTGTCGGCCTTGCCCTGGTTGATCATCGGCTCGATGGTGAAGGTCATGCCTGCCTTGAGCTCCATGCCGGTGCCGGCGCGGCCGTAGTGCAGGATCTGTGGCTCTTCGTGGAACACCTTGCCGATGCCGTGGCCGCAGAACTCGCGCACCACCGAGAAGCCGTTCTTTTCAGCGTGCTTCTGGATGATTTCACCGATGTCACCCAGGCGGCAGCCAGGCTTGACGATCTCGATGGCCTTGTACATGCATTCCTGGGTGACTTGCGACAGGCGCTCGGCCCAGACTGGCACGGTGCCGACGTGGAACATGCGGCTGGTGTCGCCGTGGTAGCCGTCCTTGATGACGGTGACGTCGATGTTCAGGGTGTCGCCGTCCTTCAACGGCTTGTCGCCGGGAATCCCGTGGCACACCACGTGGTTGATCGAGGTGCAGATCGACTTGGGGAAACCCTTGTAGTTCAGCGGCGCAGGGATGGCCTTTTGCACGTCGACGATATAGTCGTGGCAAATGCGGTCCAGCGCTTCGGTGGTGACGCCGGGCTTGACGTGTTCGGCAATCATTTCCAGGACGTCGGCAGCCAGTTTGCCGGCAACACGCATGCCAGCGATATCTTCGGCGGTTTTGAGGGTGACGGTCATACAGGCTCTCTCTAGCGCGACGCGCTGAAATCAATACGGTTTACGGGTGTGCGACAAAAGGTTGCAGAATTCGCACAAGCCCAAAAAACGCGATTCTAGCAGACGCAAGGGTGAAACCATGAGCGTCTGGCGATCGCTTCTGTCTATAAGGATGGGGGCATTCTGGCTCTATTCAAAGGCTTAGGCAAAAGCGACTGACGGCAAATGTGATTGCGGGTTTCGTTTTTGCAAGCTCTGTGGTATAAAATGCGCCGCTTTCCGGGGATACCCCGCAAAGCTTAAATCCACACACGTGTCGACACGATGACCTGGGTGCCGGAGGCGAATGCCGCTGGTTGGTCATTGGGATACGTGGAGGCCAAACCCGACTTATTAAGGAACTATCATGTCCCAAGTCAACATGCGCGATATGCTGAAGGCCGGTGTGCACTTCGGTCACCAGACCCGTTACTGGAACCCGAAAATGGGTAAATACATTTTCGGCGCGCGTAACAAGATCCACATCATCAACCTTGAAAAAACCCTGCCAATGTTCAACGAAGCTCTGACTTTCGTAGAGCGCCTGGCCCAGGGCAAAAACAAGATTCTGTTCGTCGGCACCAAGCGTTCCGCTGGCAAGATCGTTGCTGAAGAAGCAGCACGTTGCGGTTCGCCGTACGTCGATCACCGCTGGTTGGGCGGCATGCTGACCAACTTCAAAACCATCCGTGCTTCCATCAAGCGTCTGCGTGACCTTGAAGTGCAAGCCGAAGACGGTACTTTCGCCAAGCTGACCAAGAAAGAGGCGCTGATGCGCACTCGCGACCTGGAAAAGCTCGATCGTTCCCTGGGTGGTATCAAGGACATGGGCGGTCTGCCTGACGCACTGTTCGTTATCGACGTTGATCACGAGCGCATCGCGATCACCGAAGCCAACAAGCTGGGCATCCCGGTTATCGGCGTAGTCGATACCAACAGCAGCCCGGAAGGCGTTGACTACATCATCCCAGGCAACGATGACGCAATCCGCGCTATCCAGCTGTACATGGGTTCGATGGCTGACGCTGTAATCCGTGGTCGCAACCACGTTGCTGGCGGTACCGAGCAGTTCGTTGAAGAAGCTCCGGTAGCTGCAGCTGAGTAACTGACGCCTTGGCGTTGACTCAGTAAGCAAAAAGGGGGCTTGGCCCCCTTTTTGCCACCTCGAAAACCATTTGTCGGCAGCGCAGCTACAACATTTGTAACGTGCAGCGGCCTACAAGGGTGGTTCGGGAAGAATTGATCGCCCGTTCAATCGGGTGGAATGGTTGAAAACCTATCCAAGAGGATTTTGAAAATGGCAGAGATTACTGCAGCGTTGGTTAAAGAACTGCGTGAGCGTACCGGCGAAGGCATGATGGATTGCAAAAAGGCCTTGACCAAGGCCGGCGGCGACATCGAAAAAGCCATTGATGACATGCGTGCTTCGGGCGCCATCAAGGCTGCCAAGAAAGCAGGCAACGTCGCTGCTGAAGGCGCCATCGCAATCAAGGAAGACGGCAAATCGGCCGTTATCCTGGAAGTTAACTCGCAGACCGACTTCCTGGCCCTGCAAGACGACTTCAAGAACTTCGTCGCTGCCAGCGTTGAAAAAGCATTCGCTGACAAGCTGACCGACGCCGCTCCGCTGATCGAAGCTCAAGAAGCTGATCGTCTGGTTCTGGTGGGTAAAGTGGGCGAGAACGTTAACATTCGTCGCCTGACCCGCGTTGAAGGTGACGTTGTGGGTGCTTACCTGCACGGCAACAAGATCGGTGTTGTGGTTGCCCTGAAAGGCGGCAACGTTGAACTGGCCAAAGACATCGCTATGCACGTAGCGGCCAGCAACCCTGAATTCCTGCTGCCATCGGAAGTTTCTGCTGAAGCCATCGAACGCGAGAAAGCCGTGTTCCTGCAGCTGAACGAAGAGAAAATCAAAGGCAAGCCTGAAAACATCGTTGAAAACATGGTCAAGGGCCGTATCAGCAAGTTCCTGGCTGAGGCTTCCCTGGTTGAGCAGGCGTTCGTCAAGAACCCTGAAATCAAGGTTGGCGAACTGGCCAAGAAAGCCGGTGCTGAAATCGTTTCCTTCACCTACTACAAAGTAGGCGACGGCATCGAGAAGCCGGTCGACAACTTCGCTGAAGAAGTTGCTGCCCAGCTGGCTGCCACCAAGAAGTAAGACAGTTTTTAACTGTCGCCCAAAAGAGGCTGCCCGCTTACGCGCGCAGCCTCTTTTCAAATGGGGTGATCGATTTTTATTGGTTTCCCTTTGGAACTGGCTTACAAAGCCGTGTTCCGATGGCGCTGTGACAGCGTCAAGCTAGAGTGAACGCAGGCCGTAAACGGCTTGCCAAGAATTTTCAAAAAATACGCCGCAGGAGAGATTCGCAATGGCTCAGCAGGGCAGTGGTCATCAGGCTCGCTATAAACGCATTCTACTCAAGCTTAGCGGCGAGGCCCTGATGGGCTCGGAAGAGTTTGGGATCGATCCCAAAGTACTCGATCGCATGGCGCTGGAAGTCGGCCAACTGGTCGGTATCGGTGTCCAGGTCGGTCTGGTGATCGGCGGCGGCAACCTGTTCCGTGGCGCGGCACTCAGCGCTGCCGGCATGGATCGGGTGACAGGCGACCACATGGGCATGCTGGCCACTGTGATGAACGCCCTGGCCATGCGTGATGCGCTGGAACGCGCCAATATCACCGCGATCGTGATGTCGGCTATTTCCATGGTTGGCGTAACGGATCACTATGATCGTCGCAAGGCCATGCGTCACCTGGATGCCAAGGAAGTCGTGATTTTTGCGGCCGGTACCGGCAACCCATTCTTTACCACCGATTCGGCAGCTTGCCTGCGTGGTATCGAGATCAACGCGGACGTGGTGCTCAAGGCCACCAAGGTTGACGGTGTCTACACTGCAGACCCATTCAAAGACCCGCATGCCGAGAAGTTCGATCATCTGACTTATGATGAAGTACTGGATCGCAAGCTGGGCGTGATGGACCTGACGGCAATTTGCTTGTGCCGCGACCACAAGATGCCGCTGCGCGTATTTAACATGAACAAGCCCGGCGCCCTGCTGAACATCGTACACGGCGGCGCGGAAGGGACTCTGATCGAGGAAATCGAACAATGATCAACGAAATCAAAAAAGACGCTCAAGAGCGCATGCAAAAATCCCTGGAATCCCTGAACCATGCGTTTGGCCAGATTCGTACCGGCAAGGCCCACCCAAGCATCCTGGGCAGCGTGATGGTGCCTTACTACGGCGCTGATACCTCGATCACCCAAGTGGCCAACATCACTGTAAAAGATTCGCGCACCCTGCAAGTCGTTGCTTTCGAGCGCAACATGCTCGGCGCCGTCGACAAGGCCATCCAGAGCGCCGGTTTGAACCTCAATCCGACCAACCTGGGCGAATTGCTGCTGATCTCCATGCCTGCCCTGACCGAAGAAACCCGCAAGGGCTTCACCAAGCAGGCGCGCAGTGCAGCGGAAGACGCACGTGTTGCCGTGCGCAACATCCGTCGTGATGCCTTGGGTGACCTGAAGAAGCTGGTCAAGGACAAGGAAATCAGCGAAGACGAAGAGCGCCGTGCCGTTGCTGATATCGACAAGCTGACTAAAGATGCCGAGGCCCAGATCACCAAGGCCACGGAAGATAAAGAAAAGGACCTGATGGCCGTATAAGGGGTCAGGACGCCTTCATGGAAAAGACCAAGCAGACTGTGCCCTCCGTGGTGCCGCGCCATGTCGCGATCATCATGGACGGGAATAATCGCTGGGCGAAGAAGCGCTTTATGCCGGGCGTTGCCGGGCATAAGGCGGGTGTCGACGCTGTACGAGCCGTGATCGAGGTGTGCGCCGAGGCCAAGGTCGAAGTATTGACCCTGTTCGCGTTCTCCAGTGAAAACTGGCAGCGCCCGGCCGAGGAGGTCAGTGCCTTGATGGACCTGTTCTTCAAGGCCCTGCGCCGCGAGGCCAAGCGCCTGAACGAGAACAACATCAGCCTGCGTATCATCGGTGACCGTTCGCGGTTTCATCCGGAGCTGCAGGCGGCCATGCGCGAAGCCGAGGCGATCACTGCCGGCAGCAACCGTTTTGTGCTGCAGATCGCAGCCAACTACGGCGGCCAGTGGGATATTGCCCAGGCCGCGCAGCGTCTGGCGCGGGAAGTGCAGGCCGGCCATCTGCGTCCGGAAGACATTACCCCCGAACTCTTGCAAACCTGCCTGGTGACCGGCGACCTGCCGTTGCCGGACCTGTGCATTCGTACCGGTGGCGACCATCGCATCAGCAACTTCCTGTTGTGGCAGTTGGCCTATACCGAACTGTACTTCTCCGACCTGTTCTGGCCGGACTTCAAACACGATGCCATGCGCAATGCGCTGGCCGATTTCGCTTCCCGTCAGCGTCGCTTCGGTAAAACGAGCGAGCAGATCGAAGCTGGAGCCCGGGTTTAATGCTTAAACAACGAATCATCACGGCGCTGATCCTGCTGCCTATTGCCCTGTGCGGGTTTTTCCTGCTTGAAGGTGCGAACTTCGCGCTGTTCATCGGCCTGGTTGTGACCCTGGGTGCCTGGGAATGGGCGCGCCTGGCGGGTTTCGCCGCGCAGTTGCCTCGTGTGGTGTATGCCGCTGTCGTGGCGTTGTTGATGTTCCTGATGTACATCCTGCCGGACGTGGCGCCCTGGGTGCTGGGTGCGGCGGTGTTGTGGTGGGCGTTGGCGACCTATCTGGTGCTGACCTATCCGGGCACCAGCAGTCATTGGTCCAGTGTCGCCTGCAAGCTGGTGATTGGCCTTTTGATTCTGTTGCCTGCCTGGCAAGGCCTGGTCTACATCAAGCACATGCAACTGGGTAACTGGCTGATCATGGCGGTGATGGTCCTGGTGTGGGGTGCCGATATCGGCGCCTATTTCTCCGGGCGTGCCTTCGGCAAGCGCAAGCTGGCGCCGGCGGTCAGCCCGGGCAAAAGCTGGGAAGGCGTGTATGGCGGCCTGGCGTTGACCCTGGTGATTACCGTGGTGGTCGGTGTGGTGCGTGGCTGGACCGTCAAGGAAATGCTACTGGGCCTGGTGGGCGCAGCCGTGGTGGTGTTCATCTCGGTGGTCGGTGACCTGACCGAAAGCATGTTCAAGCGCCAGGCCGGGATCAAGGACAGCAGTAACCTGCTGCCGGGTCACGGTGGCGTGCTGGACCGTATCGACAGCCTGACTGCCGCGATCCCGATCTTTGCCGTACTGCTGTGGATGGCTGCCTCGTGAGCCGCCTGCAACAGGTAACCGTGCTGGGCGCTACCGGCTCGGTGGGGCTAAGCACCCTGGATGTGATTGCCCGTCATCCCGAGCGTTATCAAGTATTCGCCTTGACCGGTTTCAGTCGCCTGAGTGAACTGCTGGCACTGTGTGTGCGGCACGCGCCGCAATACGCAGTAGTGCCCGAAGCGGCAGTTGCACGTGGTTTGCAGGATGACTTGCGCGCTGCGGGCCTGGCGACTCAGGTATTGGTGGGGGAGGAGGGGTTGTGCCAGGTTTCGGCAGACCCTGAGGTCGACACCGTGGTTGCGGCGATTGTCGGCGCTGCCGGCTTGCGCCCGACCCTGGCGGCCGTTGATGCGGGCAAGAAGATTCTGCTGGCCAACAAAGAAGCCCTGGTGATGTCCGGGGCACTCTTCATGCAGGCGGTGCGCAAGAGCGGCGCCGTGCTGTTGCCGCTCGACAGCGAGCACAACGCGATTTTCCAATGCATGCCTGGTGATTTCGCCCGCGGGTTGAGCCAGGTCGGCGTGCGCCGGATTCTGCTGACAGCCTCCGGTGGTCCGTTCCGGCAGACGCCGCTGGCCGATCTGGAGCATGTTTCTCCCGATCAGGCGTGCGCTCACCCGAACTGGTCCATGGGGCGCAAGATCTCGGTGGATTCAGCGAGCATGATGAACAAGGGCCTGGAGCTGATTGAGGCCTGCTGGTTGTTCGATGCCCGGCCGGACCAGGTCGAGGTGGTGATCCACCCGCAAAGTGTGATTCATTCCCTGGTGGACTATGTGGATGGCTCGGTATTGGCCCAACTGGGCAATCCGGACATGCGTACGCCGATCGCCAATGCCCTGGCATGGCCTGAGCGGATTGACTCGGGTGTTGCGCAGCTGGATCTGTTTGCCATTGCCCGTCTGGACTTCGAAGCGCCCGACGAGCAACGCTTCCCTTGCCTGCGTCTTGCGCGGCAAGCTGCGGAGGCGGGTAACAGTGCCCCGGCGATGCTGAATGCGGCCAATGAAGTGGCTGTGGCGGCGTTTCTGGACCGGCGCATCCGCTTTCCGCAGATCGCGGGTATCATCGAGGACGTTTTGAGCCTTGAGCCCGTCGTCCCGGTGAATGATCTGGGCGCGGTGTTCGAAGCGGATGCAAAGGCCCGGGCCTTGACCGAGCAGTGGTTGAGCCGCAATACGCGTTAGCCTCTGGGTGTGTTCAAGCCTTCAGGCACTGGATTGAAATGCGGAGAAATTAGATGAGTGCGCTCTACATGATTGTCGGCACCCTGGTTGCTCTGGGTGTGCTGGTTACCTTCCACGAGTTCGGCCATTTCTGGGTCGCGCGTCGTTGCGGCGTCAAGGTACTGCGCTTTTCCGTAGGCTTCGGCATGCCGTTGCTGCGCTGGCACGACCGTCGTGGCACCGAGTTCGTAATTGCGGCCATTCCATTGGGCGGCTACGTCAAGATGCTCGACGAGCGCGAAGGCGAAGTGCCGGCTGATCAGTTGGATCAATCCTTCAACCGCAAGACCGTTCGTCAGCGCATCGCCATCGTCGCGGCAGGCCCGATCGCGAATTTCCTGTTGGCGATGGTGTTCTTCTGGGTCCTGGCCATGTTGGGTAGCCAGCAGGTGCGTCCGGTGATCGGTGCCGTCGAGGCCGACAGCATGGCGGCGAAGGCCGGCCTGACTGCCGGGCAAGAAATTGTTGCAGTTGATGGCGAGCCAACCACCGGCTGGGGTGCCGTCAATTTGCAGTTGGTGCGTCGCCTGGGTGAAAGCGGCATCGTGAAACTGGTGGTGCGCGATCAGGATTCCACCACCGAAACCTCGCGCGAGCTGGCCCTGGATCACTGGCTGAAAGGCTCCGATGAGCCTGACCCGATCAAATCCCTGGGCATTCGCCCATGGCGTCCGGCCTTGCCGCCGGTGCTGGCAGAGCTGGATCCGAAGGGGCCAGCCCAGGCCGCGGGTCTGAAAACCGGCGATCGCCTGCTGGCCCTCGATGGCCAGGCGCTGGGTGACTGGCAGCAGGTGGTCGACCTGGTGCGTGTACGCCCTGATACCAAAATTGTGCTGAAAGTTGAGCGCGATGGTGCTCAAATCGACGTCCCTGTGACCCTGGCGGTTCGTGGGGAAGCCAAGGCAGCCGGGGGTTACCTGGGGGCCGGCGTCAAAGGTGTCGATTGGCCACCTTCGATGGTTCGAGAGGTCAGCTTCGGGCCGTTGGCGGCGATTGGCGAGGGTGCGAGACGCACCTGGACCATGAGTGTGCTGACCCTCGATTCCCTCAAGAAAATGTTGTTCGGCGAGCTCTCGGTAAAAAACTTGAGTGGACCGATAACCATTGCTAAAGTGGCGGGCGCTTCTGCCCAGTCGGGCGTTGTAGATTTCCTGAATTTCCTGGCTTATCTGAGTATTAGCCTTGGGGTTCTGAATTTGTTGCCCATTCCAGTATTGGATGGGGGGCATCTGTTGTTTTATCTGGTCGAGTGGGCGCGTGGTCGCCCCTTGTCGGATCGGGTGCAGGGTTGGGGGATACAGATCGGTATCAGTTTGGTGGTCGGGGTGATGTTATTAGCCTTGGTCAACGATCTGGGACGACTGTAACGCTTCGCTGAATTGCGAATCTGCCGCATTTTGCGGCAGTTTGTTTATTGCCAGTTGGAATAAGAAAGGACTTCATGAAACGTCTGCTGCTAACTGCGGTTCTCACCGTATTGATGATCGCCGAAGTTCACGCCGAGTCCTTCACCATCTCCGATATTCGCGTCAACGGCCTCCAGCGGGTTTCCGCGGGTAGCGTCTTTGGTGCCTTGCCGTTGAACGTCGGGGAACAGGCTGATGACCGTCGCCTGGTGGAATCCACTCGTGCGCTGTTCAAAACCGGGTTCTTTCAAGATATCCAACTGGGTCGCGAAGGTAACGTCCTCGTCATCACTGTCGTCGAGCGACCTTCTGTCGCCAGTATCGAGATCGAAGGCAACAAGGCGATCTCCACTGAAGACTTGATGAAAGGCCTCAAGCAATCCGGCCTTGCCGAAGGCGAGATCTTCCAGCGTGCCACCCTCGAAGGCGTGCGTAACGAACTGCAACGCCAGTACGTTGCCCAGGGTCGTTACTCGGCTACCGTCGAGACCGAAGTGGTGCCGCAACCGCGTAACCGCGTCGGCCTGAAGGTCAACATCAACGAAGGCACCGTGGCGGCCATCCAGCACATCAACGTGGTGGGTAACACCAAGTTTGCTGATGACGACCTGATCGACCTGTTCGAACTCAAGACCACCAACTGGCTGTCGTTCTTCAAGAACGATGACAAGTATGCCCGTGAAAAACTCTCCGGTGACCTGGAGCGCCTGCGTTCCTACTACCTGGACCGCGGCTATATCAACATGGATATCGCTTCGACCCAGGTGTCCATCACCCCGGACAAGAAGCACGTCTATATCACTGTCAACGTCAACGAAGGCGAGAAGTACAAGGTTCGTGACGTCAAGCTCAGCGGCGACTTGAAAGTGCCTGAAGACCAGGTCAAGTCCCTGTTGCTGGTGCAGAAGGACCAGGTGTTCTCGCGCAAGCTGATGACCACCACCTCCGAGCTGATCACCCGTCGCCTGGGTAACGAAGGCTATACCTTCGCCAACGTCAACGGCGTACCGACCCCGCACGACGAAGACCACACCGTGGACATCACCTTCGTTGTAGACCCGGGCAAGCGTGCCTACGTGAACCGCATCAACTTCCGTGGCAACACCAAGTCTGCCGACGAAGTGCTGCGCCGCGAAATGCGTCAGATGGAAGGTGGCTGGGCGTCGACTTACCTGATCGACCAGTCCAAGGTTCGCCTCGAGCGCCTGGGCTTCTTTAAGGAAGTCAACGTTGAAACCCCGGCTGTACCGGGTGTGGATGACCAGGTTGACGTGAACTACGCCGTAGAAGAGCAAGCCTCCGGTTCGATTACCGCCAGCGTCGGTTTTGCCCAGAGTGCCGGCCTGATCCTCGGTGGTTCGATCACCCAGAACAACTTCCTCGGTACCGGTAACAAGGTTTCCATCGGCCTGACCCGAAGCGAATACCAGAGCCGCTATAACTTCGGTTATGTCGACCCCTACTGGACTGCTGACGGCGTGAGCCTGGGCTACAACGCCTTCTATCGCACAACCGACTACAAAGACCTCGACGTTGACGTTGCAAGCTATGCAATCGACAGCTTCGGTGTTGGTGCCAACATTGGTTACCCGATCAGTGAGACCTCGCGTCTGACCTTCGGCCTGACCGCGCAGCAGGACAAGATCAAGACCGGTGTGTACACCGTGGATGAGATCTTCAACTTCGTGCGTAAAGAAGGCGACCAGTTCCTGAACTTCAAGGCTTCGGCCGGTTGGTCGGAATCGACCCTGAACAAAGGCGTACTCGCGACCCGCGGCCATTCCCAGAGCCTGACCCTGGAAGCCACCACGCCGGGCAGCGACCTGTCGTTCTTCAAACTCGACTACCGTGGCCAGTTGTTCCAGCCATTGAGCGAAAACTACACCATGCGCCTGCACACCGAGCTGGGTTATGGCGACGGTTACGGTTCGACCAGCGGCTTGCCGTTCTATGAGAACTACTATGCGGGTGGTTTCAACTCGGTACGTGGTTTCAAAGACAGCACCTTGGGTCCTCGTGGTACCCCAAGCCGTGGCGTGGGTGTGACCGGTAACCAGGGGACTGTGGCTGACTCGGACAACGACCCGCTGCCATTCGGTGGTAACGTGCTGATCCAGGGTGGTGCTGAGATTCTGTTCCCGCTGCCATTCGTTAAAGATCAACGTTCCCTGCGTACTTCGGTCTTCTGGGATGTGGGTAACGTATTCGACTCCAAGTGCGAACAGGTCACCAACCCGAATGGCTCGAAGTCCAACACGCAGTGCAACGACGTGAGCTTCAGCAACCTGGCAAGCTCTGTCGGTGTCGGTGTGACCTGGGTTACCGCGCTTGGCCCATTGAGCTTTGCTCTGGCCATGCCGGTCAAGAAACCGGATAACGCTGAAACCCAGATTTTCCAATTCTCCCTCGGCCAGACGTTCTAAGCGTCTGACCCAAGATAACGACAACGGATTCTGTAGGAGTGCATCGTGCGTAAGTTGACTCAATTGGTTCTCCTGGCGACTGTCCTGGTAGCGACCCCGGCCTTTGCCGAAATGAAAATTGCCGTTCTGAACTATCAGATGGCGCTGCTGGAATCCGATGCGGCCAAGAAATATGCCGTAGATGCCGAGAAGAAATTCGGTCCTCAACTGACCAAGCTCAAGACGCTGGAAAGCAGCGCCAAGGGCATCCAGGATCGTCTGGTAGCCGGTGGCGACAAGATGCAGCAAGGCGAGCGCGAGCGTCTGGAGCTTGAATTCAAGCAAAAGGCCCGTGACTACCAGTTCCAGTCCAAGGAGCTGAACGAAGCCAAGGCTGTTGCCGACCGCGAAATGCTCAAGCAGCTGAAGCCGAAACTCGACAGCGCTGTGGAAGAAGTCATCAAGAAAGGTGCCTTTGACCTGGTATTCGAACGCGGTGCGGTCATCGACGTTAAACCTCAGTACGACATCACCCGTCAGGTGATCGAGCGCATGAATCAGCTGAAGTAAGCCATGACTGCGACTATCAAGCTCGGCCAGTTGGCCGAGTTCCTGGGAGCCACCTTGCGTGGCTCCGCGGAGAAGGAAATCACTGGGCTAGCCACCTTGCAGGAGGCTGGCCCAGCTCAGTTGAGCTTCCTGGCAAACCCCCAATACCGTAAATACCTGGGCGAAAGCCGCGCCGCAGCCGTGCTGCTGAAGGCCGCTGACGCCGAAGGTTTTGCCGGGGACGCGCTGGTTGTTGCCGATCCGTACCTGGCGTATGCCCGGGTGTCGCACCTGTTCGATCCGAAACCCAAGGCCCCCGCCGGTATCCATCCGACGGCGGTGATCGCCGATGACGCTCAGGTTGACCCTGCCGCGAGCATCGGTGCTTTTGTGGTGATTGAAAGCGGTGCACGCATCGGGGCGGGTGTAACGCTGGGTGCCCAGTGTTTTATCGGCGCGCGCAGCGAGATTGGTGCCGGTGGCTGGCTGGCTCCGCGTGTAACCCTGTACCACGACGTGCGTATCGGTGAGCGTGTGGTGATTCAGTCCGGTGCCGTGATTGGCGGCGAGGGCTTCGGCTTCGCCAACTCGAAGGGTGTCTGGCACAAGATTGCCCAAGTGGGCGGCGTGTTGATTGGCGATGACGTTGAAATTGGCGTCAACACTGCCGTTGACCGCGGGGCCCTGGCCGATACCGTCATTGGTAACGGCGTGAAACTGGATAACCAGATTCAGATCGCCCACAACGTGCAGATTGGCGATCACACCGCCATGGCCGCCTGCGTGGGGATCTCCGGCAGCACCAGGATCGGCAAGCATTGCATGCTCGCCGGGGGTGTTGGCCTGGTGGGCCATATCGAAGTGTGCGACAACGTATTCATCACCGGCATGACCATGGTGACCCATTCGATTACCGAGCCTGGGTCCTATTCATCCGGTACGGCCATGCAGCCTGCGGCCGAATGGCGCAAGAGCGCGGCGCGTCTGAGGCAGCTCGACGATATCGCTCGGCGCCTGAAACATCTGGAAAAGCGTGTTGGGGACGTGACCCCTGGCGGTAATGCTTCATCAGATGGCTGATACCATTTCCATATCAAGTGTGCACAGCCGCTAGACTGCCTCCTTGATTTGCTAGAGGGGCGTGCCTTAGTCCGCACGCTCCCAATCTTTATTACAGGCTTCCCCCCGAAATGATGGACATCAACGAGATTCGCGAATACCTGCCTCACCGTTACCCGTTCCTGCTGGTGGACCGGGTCACGGACCTCAATGTTGAGGAAAAGCGCATTCGTGCCTACAAGAATGTCAGCATCAACGAACCGTTCTTCAACGGTCACTTCCCTGCGCATCCCATCATGCCAGGCGTATTGATCATCGAAGCGATGGCCCAGGCTGCCGGTATCCTTGGTTTCAAAATGCTCGACCTGAAGCCTGCCGATGGCACGCTCTACTATTTCGTGGGCTCTGACAAACTGCGCTTCCGCAACCCGGTAACTCCGGGTGACCAGTTGATTCTTGAAGCCAAGTTCATCAGCTGCAAGCGCCAGATCTGGAAGTTCGAATGCCAGGCCTCGGTCGACGGCAAGCCGGTGTGCTCGGCTGAAATCATCTGTGCGGAACGCAAACTATGAGTTTGATTGACCCTCGCGCAATCATCGATCCGACGGCCGTACTGGCCGCCGACGTTGAGGTCGGCCCTTGGTCGATCGTCGGCGCAGGTGTGGAAATCGGCGAGGGGACAGTCATCGGGCCGCATGTGATCCTCAAAGGCCCGACGAGGATTGGCAAACACAATCGTATCTATCAGTTCTCATCGATAGGCGAAGACACCCCGGACATGAAGTACAAGGGTGAAGAAACACGTCTGGTAATCGGTGATCACAACATCATCCGTGAAGGCGTGACCATTCACCGCGGTACTGTCCAGGACCGTGCCGAGACTACCCTGGGTGACCACAACCTGGTGATGGCTTATGCGCATATCGGTCATGACAGCGTAATCGGCAACCATTGCATCCTGGTCAACAACACTGCGTTGGCCGGCCATGTGCACGTTGACGATTGGGCGATCCTGTCCGGCTTTACCCTGGTGCATCAGTACTGCCATATCGGCGCCCACAGCTTTTCCGGCATGGGTACCGCCATCGGCAAGGACGTTCCGGCGTTCGTCACCGTATTCGGCAACCCGGCCGAGGCCCGCAGCATGAACTTCGAAGGCATGCGCCGTCGGGGCTTCAGCGAAGACGCGATCCACGCCCTGCGCCGCGCCTACAAGGTGGTTTACCGCCAGGGGCTGACGGTCGACCAGGCCTTGATCGAACTGACGGAGCCAGCCGCATTGTTTCCGGAAGTCGCGATATTCCGTGACTCTATCCAGTCGTCGACTCGCGGCATCACCCGCTGATCATGGCCAGGCTGCGTATAGCGTTGGTGGCCGGAGAAGCTTCCGGCGATATTCTCGGTGCAGGCCTGATGCGGGCCCTCAAGCTCCAGCATCCGGCGGTTGAATTCATCGGTGTCGGCGGTCCGTTGATGCAGGCTGAAGGCCTGACGTCCTACTTCCCTATGGAACGCTTGTCGGTCATGGGGCTGGTGGAGGTGCTGGGCCGTTTGCGCGAGCTGCTGGCCCGTCGCAAAAAGCTGATCCAGACCCTGATCGAAGAAAAGCCCGACGTCTTTATCGGAATCGACGCGCCGGACTTCACCCTCAATATCGAACTCAAATTGCGTCAGGCCGGGATCAAGACCGTGCATTACGTCAGCCCGTCCGTGTGGGCGTGGCGGCAAAAGCGCGTGCTCAAGATTCGCGAAGGCTGCGACCTGATGCTGACCCTGCTGCCCTTCGAGGCCAGGTTCTACGAAGAGAAGGGCGTGCCGGTGCGGTTTGTAGGGCACACCCTGGCCGATACCATTCCTCTGCAGGCCGACCGTGCTGCCGCGCGTGCCGAACTGGGTTTGCCCGAAGGTCCGCTGGTGGCCTTGATGCCGGGGAGCCGTGGCGGCGAAGTCGGTCGTCTCGGCGCGCTGTTTTTTGATGCAGCCGAACGCCTGCAGGCGCTGAAGCCGGGTGTGCGCTTCGTATTGCCATGCGCCAGTCCTCAGCGCCGTGCACAAATTGAAGAATTGCTTGTAGGGCGCAACTTGCCGTTGACCCTGCTCGACGGGGGCTCGCACCTGGCACTGGCGGCGTGCGATGCGGTGCTGATCGCCTCCGGCACCGCGACCCTTGAGGCCTTGCTCTACAAGCGCCCAATGGTCGTTGCCTATCGCCTGGCGCCGCTGACCTACTGGATTCTCAAGCGTATGGTCAAAAGCCCCTACATCTCCCTGCCGAATTTGCTGGCCCAACGTCTGTTGGTGCCCGAGTTGTTGCAGGACGATGCGACGCCTGAAGCCCTGGCGCAAACCCTTTTCCCGTTGATCGACGGTGGCGAAGAGCAGACCCGTGGTTTCGACGAAATTCACCGCACCTTGCGCCGTGATGCGTCGAACCAGGCGGCGGATGCCGTGCTGACGTTGATCGGTCATAAGCAGGAAACCCTATGAAGACGCAAATGGGCCTGGATTTCAGCCTGGTCGCCGATGCCCTTGACCTGGTTGCCGGTGTTGACGAAGTCGGACGCGGCCCGCTGTGCGGCGCAGTCGTCACCGCCGCGGTGATTCTCGATCCAAACCGTCCGATCCTTGGCCTCAACGATTCGAAGAAACTCACCGAAGCCCGTCGCGAAAAACTCTACGACGAGATCTGCGAGAAAGCCCTGAGTTGGCACATCGCCCGCGCTGAAGTCGAAGAGATCGACAAACTGAACATCCTGCACGCCACCATGCTGGCCATGCAGCGCGCCATTGAAGGCCTGCATATCACGCCAAAAATGGCGATGATCGACGGCAACCGCTGCCCGAAGCTGACGATGCCCGCAGAAGCGGTGGTCAAGGGTGATAGCAAAGTGCCGGCGATTGCCGCTGCATCGATCCTGGCCAAGGTCAGCCGTGACCGTGAAATGGCGGCTTTCGAATTGATCTATCCCGGCTACGGCATCGGCGGGCACAAAGGCTATCCAACGCCCGTTCATCTGGAAGCTTTGGCTCGCCTGGGCCCGACCCCGATCCACCGCCGCTCGTTTGCCCCGGTTCGCCAGGCTTTCGAGGCTCGGGAAAGCCTGATCGAGGTTTAGCAGCAAGGCTGATGTTTTTGCCAAGGCCCGGTACAATCCGGGCCTTGTTGTCTCCACGTTTTGTACAGGATCACTATGCCGGCTTCATTCGTTCACCTGCGCCTGCACACTGAATACTCCCTGGTCGACGGCCTGGTACGGATCAAACCCCTGGTCAAAACCCTGGTGGGCATGAACATGCCTGCCGTGGCGGTGACCGACCAGAACAACATGTGTTCCCTGGTCAAGTTCTACAAGGCCGCCATGGGCGCCGGCATCAAGCCGATCTGCGGTGCCGACCTGTGGCTGTCGAACAAGGACCCGGATAACCCACTGAGCCGCATCAGCCTGTTGGCGATGAACGGCGTGGGTTATCGCAACCTCACCGAACTGATTTCCCGTGGCTTTATCGATGGCCAGCGCAATGGCTCGATCATCATCGAGCGCGAGTGGGTGGCCGAAGCCAGCGAAGGGCTGATCATGCTCTCGGCGGCCAAAGAGGGTGAAATCGGTATCGCGCTGTTGGGCGGCAATCCTCATGAGGCTGAAGTGCTCGCCCGTGAGTGGATGGAGGTGTTCCCCAACCGTTTCTACCTGGAAATCCAGCGCACCAACCGCCCCAACGATGAAGAGCAGTTGCACGCCGCTGTGGCCCTGGCTGAAAAGCTTGGCGCGCCGCTGGTGGCGACCAACGATGTGCGCTTTATCAAGAAGGAAGACTTCGAGGCCCACGAAACCCGCGTATGCATCGGCGAAGGCCGGGCGCTGGACGATCCGCGCCGCTCGAAAAACTACAGCGAAGAGCAGTACCTCAAAAGCGCCGATGAAATGGCCGAGCTGTTCAGTGACCTGCCCGAGGCCCTGGAAAACTCCGTCGAAATTGCCAAGCGCTGCAATATTGAAGTGAAGCTGGGCAAGCACTTCCTGCCCAACTTCCCGATTCCCGATGGCATGACCATCGACGAGTATTTCCGCAAGGTCTCGTTCGACGGTTTGGAGGAACGCCTGAGCGTCCTGCTGCCCAAGGACACCACTGAAGATTATGAAGCCAAGCGCCAGGTCTACGTCGACCGGCTGAATTTCGAGCTGGATATCATTATCCAGATGGGGTTCCCCGGTTACTTCCTGATCGTAATGGACTTTATCCAGTGGGCCAAAAGCAACGGCGTGCCAGTGGGCCCAGGCCGTGGATCGGGTGCCGGGTCGCTGGTGGCCTATGTGCAGAAGATCACCGACCTCGACCCGCTGGAATACGACCTGCTGTTCGAACGTTTCCTTAACCCGGAACGGGTATCGATGCCCGACTTCGACGTCGACTTCTGCATGGATGGTCGCGACCGGGTTATTGAGTACGTGGCCGAGAAATACGGGCGCAACGCAGTAAGCCAGATCATCACCTTCGGTTCCATGGCGGCGAAAGCGGTAATTCGCGACGTGGCCCGGGTGCAGGGCAAGTCCTACGGCCTGGCTGACCGCCTGTCGAAGATGATTCCGTTTGAAGTCGGCATGACCCTGGAAAAAGCCTACGAGCAGGAAGAAATCCTGCGGGACTTCATCAAGGTCGATGAAGAAGCGGCCGAAATCTGGGACATGGCGCGCAAGCTCGAAGGCGTGGTGCGTAACGTCGGTAAACACGCCGGTGGTGTAGTAATCGCGCCTACCAAGCTGACCGACTTTTCGCCGATCTATTGCGACGAAGAAGGCGACGGCCTGGTAACCCAGTTCGACAAGGACGACGTGGAGGCGGCCGGCCTGGTGAAGTTCGACTTCCTCGGCCTGCGTACCCTGACGATCATCGACTGGGCGCTGAAGACCATCAACCGCGACCGCGCCAAGGTCAATGAGCCACCGCTGGATATCGCGTTTATCCCGCTGGATGACAAGCCGACCTACAGCCTGCTGCAAAAAGCCGAAACCACGGCCGTGTTCCAGCTTGAATCCCGCGGCATGAAAGAGCTGATCAAAAAGCTCAAGCCCGACTGCCTGGAAGACTTGATCGCACTGGTGGCCCTGTTCCGTCCGGGCCCCTTGCAATCGGGCATGGTGGATGACTTCATCAACCGTAAGCACGGGCGTGCCGAGCTGGCTTACCCGCACTCCGACTACCAGTACGAAGGTCTCAAGCCGGTACTGGCACCGACCTACGGCATCATCCTGTATCAAGAACAGGTGATGCAGATTGCCCAGGTCATGGCCGGCTATACCCTCGGCGGCGCGGACATGCTGCGTCGAGCCATGGGTAAGAAAAAGCCCGAGGAAATGGCCAAGCAGCGCGGTGGCTTCATTGAAGGTTGCGCCACCAACAACATCGATGCCGACCTGGCCGGTAACATCTTCGACCTGGTGGAAAAATTCGCCGGTTACGGCTTCAACAAATCCCACTCTGCCGCCTATGGCCTGGTGTCTTACCAGACTGCGTGGCTGAAGGCTCACTACCCGGCGCCGTTCATGGCGGCGGTACTGTCTGCGGATATGCACAACACCGACAAGGTCGTGACCTTGATCGAGGAAGTGCGCACCATGAAGCTGCGCCTCGACGCGCCGGACGTGAACACTTCCGAGTTCAAGTTCACGGTGAACGACGAAGGCCGCATCATCTATGGCCTCGGCGCGATCAAGGGCGTGGGCGAAGGCCCGGTGGAGGCGATTACCGAAGCGCGTCAGGACGGGCCGTTCAAGGACCTGTTCGATTTCTGCGCCCGGGTCGACCTCAAGCGCATCAACAAACGTACTCTGGATGGCTTGATCCGCAGCGGCGCCCTGGATCGCCTGGGCCCGTACTTCCATGATGAGCCGAAGGCGTACCAGGCCAATATCGACCGCAACCGCGCGGTATTGCTGACCGCCATGGAAGAAGCGATCAAGGCCGCCGAGCAGACCGCACGCACCCACGACAGCGGCCACGCCGACCTGTTTGGGGGGCTGTTCGTCGAAGAAGATGCCGACGTCTACGCCAACCATCGCAAGGCCAAGGACCTGACCCTCAAGGAGCGCCTCAAGGGTGAGAAAGACACCCTGGGCCTGTACCTCACCGGTCACCCGATTGACGAATATGAAGGTGAAATCCGGCGTTTCGCCCGCCAGCGCATCATCGACCTGAAGCCGGCGCGGGATACCCAGACCGTCGCAGGCATGATCATCGCGCTGCGGGTGATGAAGAATAAAAAAGGCGACAAGATGGGTTTCATCACCCTAGACGACCGCTCGGGCCGGATCGAAGCCTCGCTGTTTGCCGATGCCTTCCATTCCGCCCAGTCGCTGTTGCAGACCGACGCGATGGTGGTGGTGGAAGGGGAGGTCAGCAACGACGACTTCTCCGGCGGCCTGCGCCTGCGGATCAAGCGCGTGATGAGCATGGAAGATGCACGCACCAACCTGGCCGAAAGCCTGCGCCTGAAGGTCAGGACCGATGCGCTCAAGGGCGATCAGCTACGCTGGTTGGGTGACTTGCTTAAACGCCACCGTGGCGCCTGCCCGGTGACCATGGAGTACACCGGCAACGACGCTAAGGCGATGTTGCAGTTTGGTGAGACGTGGCGAATTGACCCCGCCGATGGCTTGATTCAAGCATTGCGTGACCAGTTCGGGCGTGACAACGTCTTCCTCCAATACCGTTGACGGTCAGGCAGTACGAAGATCGCCTGATCTCGACCGAACATTTAATCTCGACCTAACCGCGCCTCTCCCTTAAGGTAGGGCGCGAATAGACAACCGGCTGGCCAGGCACTCCTTGGCCGTCGACCCAAGACGGACGCTTATGAACCCGAATTTTCTTGATTTCGAACAGCCGATCGCTGACCTGCAAGCCAAGATCGAAGAGCTGCGCCTGGTCGGCAATGACAATTCGCTGAATATCGGCGATGAAATCGCTCGCCTGCAAGACAAGAGCAGCACGCTTACCGAAGACATCTTCGGCAAGCTGACCAGCTGGCAGATCGCGCGCCTGGCCCGCCACCCGCGCCGTCCGTACACCCTGGACTACATCGACCATATCTTTACCGAGTTCGATGAGCTGCACGGCGACCGTCACTTCTCCGACGACGCCGCCATCGTGGGCGGTATCGCTCGCCTGGACGACCAGCCAGTGATGGTCATCGGTCACCAGAAAGGCCGTGAAGTGCGCGAGAAAGTCCGCCGCAACTTCGGCATGCCGCGCCCTGAAGGCTACCGCAAGGCTTGCCGCCTGATGGAAATGGCCGAGCGCTTCAAGATGCCGATCCTGACCTTCATCGACACTCCGGGCGCCTACCCGGGTATCGACGCTGAAGAGCGCAACCAGAGCGAAGCGATTGCCTGGAACCTGCGGGTGATGGCGCGCCTGAAGACGCCAATCATCGCTACCGTGATCGGCGAAGGCGGTTCCGGCGGCGCATTGGCGATTGGCGTCTGCGACCAGCTGAACATGCTGCAATATTCCACCTACGCGGTGATCTCGCCGGAAGGTTGCGCCTCGATCCTGTGGAAAACCGCCGAGAAGGCACCGGATGCCGCGGAAGCCATGGGCATCACTGCCGATCGCCTGAAAGGCCTGGGTATCGTGGATAAAGTGATCGCCGAGCCATTGGGCGGCGCCCACCGTGACCCGGCTGCCGCTGCCGCGACCATTCGTGCCGAACTCAGCTCGCAGCTGGCGATGCTCAAGAAGTTCGACAACGAGGCGCTGCTGGCCCGTCGTTACGAGCGACTGATGAGCTACGGTCTCTAAGCCGACGCGTTACTAAATGTGGGAGCTGGCTTGTGTGGGAGCGGGCTTGCTCGCGAAGGCGGTGATTCAGTCAAGATAGTTGGCGACTGACACACTGCATTCGCGAGCAAGCCCGCTCCCACATTTGCCTTGTGTATGCTGGTTACCGCATTCCAGTTTGATGGCGTACTTTGCTATGAAGCCCACCTTAACCGCCAAGCTCCTGCAAATCCTCGCCCCCTGGCGCAACGCCCCGGCCTGGCACATCGCCTTCTCCGGCGGCCTCGACTCCACCGTCCTGCTGCACCTCCTGGCCACGCTGGCCAAAATCGACAAGCTCCCGCCACTCAGCGCTATCCATGTTCATCATGGGCTGCAAGCTGCGGCGGATGCGTGGCCGGCCCATTGCCAGTTCGTGTGCGACGCCTTGTGCGTGCCTCTGCGGGTGATCCGCGTGCAAGTGCAACAAGGTGCAAGCTTGGAGCGCGCGGCCCGTGACGCGCGGTATCAGGCGTTTGCCGAGCTCACCGGGGCAGGGGAGTTGCTGGTCACGGGCCAGCACCGTGACGATCAGGCAGAAACCTTACTGTTTCGGCTGTTGCGTGGGGCTGGCGTGCGTGGCCTGGCGGCAATGCCCGCGCAGCGCCCTTTGGCAGATGGCTATCTGGTGCGACCCTTGCTGGATGTGTCTCGCGCCGAGCTTGAAGCCTACGCCCGTGAACATCAATTGACCTGGATCGAAGACCCGTCGAACGCTGATCCGCGTTTCTCCCGCAATTACCTGCGCCACCATGTTTTCCCGCAGTTGACCGAACGTTGGCCCCAGGCCGTCAGCACCATGGCCCGCAGCGCTGAACACTTGAGCGAAGCCCAGGGCTTGCTCGACGAACTGGCGCAGATGGACCTGCTGGCCGCCAGCCAGCACCCGGTGTTTCCCTGGCTGGCATTGCCTTCGCTGACCCTTGAACCGCTTGCCGCGCTCTCCGAGGCCCGCCAGCGCAACGCACTTAGGCACTGGCTGACACCGCTGACACGCTTGCCCGACAGTGACCACTGGACCGGCTGGGCGACCTTGCGCGACGCCAAACACGATGCACAGCCACTGTGGCGCCTGGCCGACGGTCAATTGCACCGTTGTGGTGGGCTTATCTGGTGGTTACCTGCCAGTTGGTCGGAATTTTCTGACGCATCGGTGAGCTGGCCGCACCCGCAAAACCCACTACAGTTACCCGGTAACGGCCAAGTGCGCTTCAGCGGCAGTGCACCCGAAGGCCCCCTGAGCATCCGTTATCGCCAGGGCGGTGAAATCATGGAATTGCCAGGCCGGGGCCGGCGCGACCTGAAG
Source organism: Pseudomonas sp. G5001 (assembly GCF_013385475.1). NCBI lineage: Bacteria > Pseudomonadati > Pseudomonadota > Gammaproteobacteria > Pseudomonadales > Pseudomonadaceae > Pseudomonas > Pseudomonas sp. G5001. Next base: position 21,846 of record NZ_JACAPZ010000051.1, on the reverse strand, counting down.
CGCTTGCTTAACGAAAGTGCGGTACCAGGCTTCATCCGTGGCAGATTGCCGCTGCTGTATCAGGGCCAGAAATTGCTGGCTGTGGCCAACCTGCCGGGGCTTGCGGCGGGTGGCGGTACCGGCTGGCAATTACATTGGATGCCACCAACCTGCGATCAAGGTTTGAGCTGATAGAGCCTTTCCGGTAGACTACGCTCCCTTCTTGATACAACTTCTGTGGATTCGCCTGAATCGCAGCAGTTGCCGATTACCAAGCAGTCTTTGCTGGGCGATTCCAAAAAATGTGTAGCGATCAACGTACCGGTGTTTCATTGCTGGTCTGTCACAACGCGGCGGTTTTTTTGAAAGGTGCACTGTGATTAATGCAGGTGATCGGGGGCTTCGGCCTTCCTTCGCTTTCCCCGGCGGCTCGGACCGCTTTAACGCAGACTTCTAGGGTTTTTCATGACGCGCTACATATTCGTCACGGGCGGTGTTGTTTCTTCATTGGGGAAAGGCATTGCCTCCGCTTCATTGGCGGCCATCCTGGAGGCGCGGGGACTTAAGGTCACCATGCTCAAGCTGGACCCGTACATCAACGTTGACCCGGGCACCATGAGCCCGTTCCAGCACGGTGAAGTGTTCGTCACCCACGACGGCGCCGAGACCGACCTGGACCTGGGCCACTACGAGCGGTTCATCCGCACGACCATGACCCAGAACAACAACTTCACCACCGGCCGTGTCTACGAGCACGTGCTGCGCAAGGAGCGCCGTGGTGACTACCTGGGTGCAACCATCCAGGTGATCCCGCACATCACCGACGAAATCAAGCGCCGCATCATCAAGGGTGCAGGCGATGCCGACGTGGCGATGGTCGAGATCGGTGGCACCGTGGGTGACATCGAATCCCAACCGTTCCTCGAAGCCATCCGCCAGTTGCGTTTCGAAGTCGGCGCCAAGCGCGCGATGCTGATGCACCTGACGCTGGTGCCGTACATCGCCACCGCCGGCGAAACCAAAACCAAGCCTACCCAGCACTCGGTCAAGGAACTGCGTTCCATCGGCCTGCAGCCGGACGTGCTGGTGTGCCGCTCCGACCACGCGATCGACATCGCGTCCCGTCGCAAGATCGCCCAGTTCACCAACGTTGAAGAACGTGCGGTAATCGCCCTGGAAGACGCCGACACCATCTACAAGATCCCGGGCATCCTGCATTCCCAGGGCCTGGATGATTTTGTCGTCGAGCGCTTCGGCCTGCAGTGTGGCGGCGCCGATCTGTCCGAGTGGGAAGCCGTGGTCGACGCCAAGCTCAACCCTGAGCATGAAGTCACCATCGCCATGGTCGGCAAGTACATGGAGCTGCTGGACGCCTACAAGTCGCTGATCGAGGCGATGAGCCACGCGGGCATCAGCAACCGTACCAAGGTCAACCTGCGCTACATCGACTCCGAAGACATCGAGAACCAGGGCACCGCGTTGCTGGAAGGCGTTGACGCCATCCTGGTTCCGGGCGGCTTCGGTCTGCGTGGCGTGGAAGGCAAGATCACTGCCGTCCAGTACGCTCGTGAGAACAAGGTGCCGTACCTGGGTATCTGCCTGGGCATGCAAGTGGCGGTCATCGAGTTCGCTCGTAACGTGATGGGCTGGAAAGACGCCAACTCCACCGAGTTCGATCGCACCAGCGGCCATCCGGTCGTGGGCCTGATCACCGAGTGGGAAGATGCCACCGGCGCCGTCGAAACCCGTACCGAAGCCTCCGACCTGGGCGGCACCATGCGCCTCGGCGCGCAGGATTGCCTGCTGGAGCCGGGGTCCCTGGTTCACGATTGCTACGGCAAGGACGTGATTGTCGAGCGTCACCGTCACCGCTACGAAGTGAACAACAACCTGCTGCCGAAAATCATGGAAGCCGGCCTGAAAATCTCCGGTCGTTCCGGTGATGGCGCGCTGGTTGAAGTGGTTGAAGCACCGGATCATCCATGGTTCGTGGCTTGCCAGTTCCACCCGGAGTTCACCTCGACCCCGCGCGACGGTCACCCGTTGTTCAGCGGCTTCGTTAAAGCAGCACTGACGCAACATCAGAAGAAGGCGTAAACCTGATGGCCCAGAAGATCATTCGCGTAGGCGACATCGAGATTGCCAACGACAAGCCCATGGTGCTGTTCGGCGGCATGAACGTGCTGGAAAGCCGCGACATGGCGATGCAGGTCTGTGAAGAGTACGTGAAGGTGACCGAGAAACTCGGTATCCCCTACGTATTCAAGGCCAGCTTCGACAAGGCCAACCGTTCGTCCGTGACCTCCTACCGCGGCCCGGGCCTTGAAGAAGGCATGCGGATCTTCCAGGACATCAAGCAAGCCTTCGGCGTGCCGATCATCACCGACGTCCACGAGCCTGAGCAGGCTGCCGTGGTTGCCGAGGTGTGCGACATCATCCAGTTGCCGGCCTTCCTGTCGCGCCAGACCGACCTCGTGGTCGCGATGGCCAAGACCGGCGCTGTGATCAATATCAAGAAAGCCCAGTTCCTCGCGCCTCAGGAAATGAAACATATCCTGAACAAGTGCGTGGAAGCGGGTAACGACCAGTTGATCCTCTGCGAGCGTGGTTCGAGCTTCGGCTACAACAACCTCGTGGTGGACATGCTCGGTTTCGGCATCATGAAACAGTTCGAATACCCAGTGTTCTTCGATGTGACCCACGCGCTGCAAATGCCCGGTGGTCGCGCCGATTCCGCTGGCGGGCGCCGTGCCCAGGTACTGGACCTGGCCAAGGCCGGCATCAGCCAGTCCCTGGCAGGTTTGTTCCTGGAAGCCCACCCGGACCCGGACAACGCCAAGTGCGACGGCCCATGCGCCCTGCGCCTGGACAAGCTGGAGCCATTCCTGGCCCAGTTGAAGCAGTTGGACGACCTGGTCAAGAGTTTTCCGACGGTAGAGACCGCGTAAGCGCCATTTCTCCGGTAGACTTTCCCTCGCTTTACGCTCAGGCCCGCAGGCCTGAGCCTTGTCGCCTGCAAGCCTGCCCGTTGTTCCACCCTTGCGGTCGGTCAAAAGATTTCCTTCAGCTGCGTCGTTTTCGTCAACTTTGGAGTGTTTACAACAATGGCAAAAATCGTCGACATCAAAGGTCGTGAAGTTCTCGACTCCCGTGGCAACCCTACCGTCGAAGCCGACGTGCTTCTCGATAACGGCATCATCGGCAGCGCCTGCGCGCCGTCCGGTGCTTCCACAGGTTCCCGCGAAGCACTGGAACTGCGTGATGGCGACAAGAGCCGTTACCTGGGCAAGGGTGTACTCAAGGCGGTGGCCAACATCAATGGCCCGATCCGCGACCTGCTGCTGGGCAAGGATCCACTTGACCAGAAAGCCCTCGATCACGCGATGATCAAGCTCGACGGTACCGAAAACAAAGGCAGCCTGGGCGCCAACGCCATCCTCGCCGTGTCCCTGGCCGCTGCCAAGGCCGCTGCACAGGACCAGGACCTGCCGCTGTACGCCCACATCGCCAACCTGAACGGCACTCCGGGTGTCTACTCGATGCCGGTTCCGATGATGAACATCATCAACGGTGGCGAGCACGCTGATAACAACGTCGACATCCAGGAATTCATGGTGCAGCCGGTTGGCGCCAAGACCTTCTCCGAAGGCCTGCGCATGGGCACCGAGATTTTTCATCACCTCAAGGCTGTGCTGAAGGCCCGTGGCCTGAGCACTGCAGTGGGTGACGAAGGTGGTTTCGCGCCGAACCTGGCGTCCAACGAAGACGCACTGAAAGTGATCTCCGAAGCCGTGGCCAACGCTGGCTACAAGCTGGGCACCGACGTGACCCTGGCCCTGGACTGCGCGGCCAGCGAATTCTACGAAGACGGCAAGTACAACCTGTCCGGCGAAGGCCACGTCTTCACCTCGGAAGGTTTTGCTGACTACCTCAAGGGCCTGACCGAGCGCTACCCGATCATCTCGATCGAAGACGGCCTGGACGAGTCCGACTGGGCTGGCTGGAAAGTGTTGACCGACAAGATCGGCGAGAAGATCCAGCTGGTGGGCGACGACCTGTTCGTGACCAACACCAAGATCCTGAAAGAAGGCATCGACAAAAAGATCGCCAACTCGATCCTGATCAAGTTCAACCAGATCGGCACCCTGACCGAAACCCTGGAAGCCATCCAGATGGCCAAGGCTGCGGGCTACACCGCCGTGATCTCCCACCGCTCCGGCGAAACCGAAGACTCGACCATTGCCGACCTGGCCGTGGGCACTTCGGCTGGGCAGATCAAGACCGGTTCCCTGTGCCGTTCCGATCGCGTTTCCAAGTACAACCAATTGCTGCGTATCGAAGAGCAACTGGGCGGCAAAGCCAAGTACAACGGTCGCAGCGAGTTTCGCGGCTGATTGTTAAATGGTAAAAGGTCAGCGGATTACGTCGGAAAAATCACGGCAGCGTGAATTTCGGCGCTAATCTCATGACTAACAAGCACAAGCCTGGTTATTCCAGGCTTCGTGCTATCAGTTGCTGCAAAAATTTTGCATGGCTGTCTTTTTTCACTGGATACCCGATATTCGATGCGCAGTCCCAATTGGTTGTTCCTCGTCTTGCTCTTGCTGCTGGCTGGCCTGCAGTACCGCCTTTGGGTGGGGAATGGCAGCTTGGCGCAGGTCACCGAACTGACCCAGCAAATTGCCGCACAGCACGCCGAAAACGAGGTGTTGCTGGAGCGCAATCGCGTGCTCGATGCCGAAGTACTTGAATTGAAAAAAGGCATGGAGACCGTTGAAGAGCGGGCTCGCCATGAGTTGGGCATGGTCAAGGAGGGCGAAACCCTCTACCAGTTGGCCCAATGAGCATTTCGTCACCGGCCTTCTGGGCCGTGATTCCTGCCGCGGGCGTGGGTGCCCGTATGGCCGCGGACCGTCCCAAGCAGTACTTGCAATTGGGTGGGCGCACTATTCTCGAACACAGCCTTGGCTGTTTCCTCGATCATCCGGGCCTCAAGGGGCTGGTGGTCAGCGTTGCGATGGATGACCCTTACTGGCCGACCCTGGCTTGCGCCACCGACCCACGCATTGTGCGCGTTGACGGCGGCGAAGAGCGCTCGGGTTCGGTCCTCAATGCCTTGCTTTACCTGCACGGCCAGGGCGCGAGCGATGACGATTGGGTGCTGGTGCATGACGCCGCCCGGCCGAACCTCAGCCGCGATGACCTGGACAAGTTGCTCTTTGAACTGGCCGACGACAGCGTGGGCGGGCTGCTGGCCGTGCCGGCGCGGGACACCCTCAAGCGCGCCGACAAGCACGGGCGCGTGTTGGAAACGGTTGATCGCACGCCGATCTGGCAGGCCTACACCCCGCAGATGTTCCACCTTGGCGCGCTGCACCGGGCCTTGGCCGACAGCCTGGTCTCGGACGTGGTCATCACCGACGAAGCCTCGGCCATGGAATGGGCCGGGCATGCGCCTCGCCTGATCGAAGGCCGTTCCGACAACCTCAAGGTCACGCGCCCGGAAGACCTTGAATGGCTGCGCCAGCGTCGGACTTTCCAGTCTTCCTGACGGTCACACCGTCATCTGTTCAACCCCGGCCGGGGTCTTGAACTCATCCACCAGTGCCTGAATGCTGTCGAACGGTTTGCCGTCCACGGCCCAACCGGGCGCGCTGATGGCGTATCGGCCGCCCTGTTGATCGATCCTGAAATGGCGTACGTCGCCTCGCCGTGAACGGTAGTGAAGGTGTGCCGGTGTCGTGACGGTGGCCGGGGTCAGCATGAACTGGCCTGGCTTGGTCAGCAGCGTCTGTGGCGTCCTGGCCTGGGGCTGGGAGGGGGCGGGCGCCGGTTGCGCCGGGCGTTGCAAGCTGGCGCGGTCCACCCGCAGGACCAGGTTGGCCTTGACCGTTCCCTCACCCTTGCCGATGCCCAGGCTGGCGGTGCGTCCCGTGTCCACTTCGACGCCGAGGTGCCCGCCAGCCGCTGCATCCTCGATCCGCAGGCCGATGCTGCCGGTGAGTTCGGCGATTCCCGGAATCCCTTTGTAGGTATTGGTATGGCTGTCGCCCACCAGTGCGACCCATTTGCCCGGGCGCAGCTTGGTGGTCTGGATCCATTGAATCACCTCGGTGGCGTAGAAGTTCATCATGCGCTGGCGCAAGTTGTCGGCGGTGTCGGGCAGGTCGCGCAGCATGTAGCTGACAGTGCAGTCGATCGGCTGGATTTTGATCCCGGCGTCACGGGCTGCGGTGACGATGTTGACGAACGAGTAGTGCCGGTCGCGCAACGGCGGGTAGATGTTGTTGAGGAAGCCCTTGAGTTCCTCGGGCATCACCGCGCTTCGGGTACGGTAGAACGCCTTGAGCAAGGGCATGTGTACATCCGTCAGCAGATGCTCGAAATAGAGGCGTTTGACCCCCTCGCTGGCCAACAGCGGCATGTTGTTGATCAGGAACGCCTTGCTCGACAGGGCTCCATGGCTTTCGCCGATCACCAGGCCGTCGCTGGCGTGCAGCAGTTTTTGAATGATGGTCGGCTGCGATTCATTCAGGCTGAGCCTTGGAAGCACCGGCCGCATCGGTGAAAACGACAAGTTGGCAAAGAATATCGTGGCATCTTCAGACAGCTTGGTTCTTTTCTCGAAAAACAACTTGCGGGTGTCTTTCACCGGCTGGGCACCGCTGCCCACGGGTTCAAGGTTTTCCGAAAACGAACTGGTGTCGGTGAGCATCTCCGAAACGGTCTCGCGTGCGGGGGGTGGCATCTCGTAGGCACTGTAGAACGTCGAGTGTTGCGGGCCGCCGAACAGCGTGTAGACCCTTTGCCAGGCATTGCGAAATGCGCCTCCGCCGGCCAGCCCGGCCGTGCGCCATTTCAGGTCGGCGCTCTGGATGGCATACAGGCCGGTGGATTGCAGCGTGTTTGGCGCGTTGGGAGCCATTACGAACAGTTCGAAGAAGCCTGATTCATTGGGGGTCTTGTAGGTCAGGTACAGGTCGCCGTGAATCCGGATGGTCTGCAGGCCGCCGGGAGTCATCCGTGGGTTCAGGGTGCGCGTCTCGGTGTTGGCCGCCATGGAGGTTTCGTTGATGGCGCTGACGCTGATCCGGCCCGCATCCTGGCGTACTGCCGGGCCCAGGGTGGGGCGCAGGCTTTCGAGGCCCTTGAGCCCCTTGGACACGCCATGGGCGACCACCGGCAGCGCGTTAAGGGCGCCGAATACAATGCGCTCCTTCGCGTGGGGTTTGCCGCGCAGCAGGTCGTCGGCACCCACCACCATTTCAGTCGCGCCGGAGGTCAGGAAGCAAAATTCCGCCAGTAGCGCGTTGCCCATGGCCAGTGCCACGGGAACCGCCAGAATGCAGGCTTTTTCCAGGGCATCCAGGGTGTCGGCCTTGAGCGTATCCAGGGGCGAAATAAAGCTTCGCGCCGCTACTTTTGCAAGGCGTACCCTGATCTGCCGGGCGATGAACTCAAACGGGTTACTGCCCAGTGCCGGATACATCGGGTTATTGATGTACTGCTCGGGATCCCAGTAGTTATCGGCCCGCAGGCTGTTGAACAAACCCGGGGAGGTTGCCGGCTTCGGAAACACCGCCATCCCCACCAGTGCCTCCTCCACGCCGCTGTAGATCAGGCCGGAGTCGATGGCGTCCTCGTCGAAGTGTTGGGTCAGCGCCTTGCGTTGAGTGGCGTCCCTTGCCGTTTCCACCAGCCAACTGCGCATGTCTGCCGGGTTATTGAACCCATGGAAGGGCGAGGAGTTGCCCGGGATATAGAGCAGGGTCACCTGGCTTTGGTTATCGGTGATGGTCAGGATGTCGGTGGATTCGCTGTTGTGAACGCGCAATAGCCGCAGGGACAGGTTTGGGTCGAGGCGATAGGGCTCCTGGAAATCCTCCAGGGTGAGGTTGTCGTGGTTCTTGTCGATGCCGATTCCCGCCGCCCGTGCCGCCAGCTGTCTCTCTGCCACGGTCAGGGTGAACTCATGGAACTGTTCCAGATAGGCTTTGGTGAACGCGATGCGCATCAGGGTGTTGTAGTTTTCCCGGTGGTTGTTCCAGAACTTGCCGATCGCCTCGTCGTAGGTTTGTTCGAAATGGCTTGAGTTAACGATGTGCCTGAAGGTTTTTGGTGAAATCTCCAGCTGCGTGCTCGGGTCGTAAACCTGGGGCTGGCTTTGCAGATACAGCGCCTCATAACGCCTTGGTGGGATCCAGCCCGAGACGATGAACTCTTCGTTGAACATTGCCGGAATCCGGTTATCCATCAAGCGCGGCAGCTCGCTGACAATATTGAAATAAGGTGCAGTGGTGGAAAACCCGGTGGTATTGAGCATGCCGCCCGAGGGCTGGGGCGCATTGCAGACCATGGCCTCGGTCAGCGACATCGACTGGATCACCACGGCGGTGAAGGCCGCATTGGGGTTGTCGGTGTTGTATTCGAGGGTGGCGAGGAGGGTGGTATCCGGGTCGAACTCGACCTGGCTGAGGGGCTGTACCCGCTCGCGGATCAACTGGGCGGCGATTTGCGAAGGTACGGGGAAATCCGCCAGGACCTTGCGAACGAAATGACTGATGCGCTGGAGTTGCGGGCCGTTGGTTATCATGGGGGTGCCTGGTTACGCAGTAAAAAAGGCTATTTACCGGCACTCAGGCGCTGCATGGGCGGTAGCTGTCTATCGCAGGTAGACGGGATGGTTGCCCAGGCCCTCCTTGAGAAAGTCCACCAGTTTTCGCACCTTGGGCGAAAGGTGGCGTTGTTGTGGGTACAGCGCCCAAACCGCGGTGTTGGGCGGTTGATGGGCTTCGAGTAACGACACCAGTGCGCCGCTGTGCAAATGCTCCAGCACGTAATAGTCCGGCAACTGGCAAAGACCGACACCTTGCAGGGCCGCATCCAGCACCGCTTGCCCGCTGTTGCAGCGCCAGTTTCCCTGTACCCGCTGGGAAAATTCGCGCCCGTCCTGGGCCAGTTGCCAAATATCCGAGCTGCCGATCAGGCAGTTATGCCGGCTTAACTCCGACAAGCTATGTGGCCGCCCGTACCTGGCCAGGTAGGACGGTGACGCGCACAGGTACATACGCCGCGGCGCGAGGCGGCTGGCAACCATGCGCGAATCCGCCAGGCGCCCGAGGCGAATCGCCAGGTCCAGGCCCTCGTGCACCAGGTCCAGCTGGCGGTTGGTCAATTCCACGTCCACGCGCAATTGCGGATAAAGCGCCATGAACCGCGTCACCAGCGGCACGATAAAACGCTCGCCGTAAGCCACTGCGCAGGTCATGCGCAACATTCCCTTGGGCTCGCTGGCCAGGTCGCCCACCGCGCGCAAGGCTTCTTCGCGACCGTCCTGCAATCGCTGGCAATGTTGCAGGAAGGTCTGGCCGGCTTCGGTCAGTGTCACCTTGCGCGTGCTGCGATACAGCAAGCGTGTTTGCAGGCGCTCTTCCAGTCGCGCGACCTGGCGGCTGATATGGGACGACGACACGCCCAGGCGCTCGGCGGCCGCGGTGAATTGGCTGCATTCGGCCACGGCGACGAACTCGTCGATGCCCTCCCAGCGGTTTTCCAGCATGCTGATTGTCCCTGTGCGGCAATAATGTTTTGCTTTTGTCTGGATTATTAATCAGATGAGCATGTTTTACACTGCCGGCCTTACGTTTTTAACCCGATGGAGAAACCGGATGATCAAGTCCCGCGCGGCCGTAGCCTTCGAAGCCAAGAAACCCCTCGAGATCGTTGAAGTGGATGTGGCCATGCCCAAGGCGGGCGAGGTGCTGTTGCGGGTGGTGGCGTCCGGTGTGTGCCATACCGATGCCTACACCCTGTCGGGCGCGGACCCGGAAGGCATTTTCCCGTCGATCCTCGGCCACGAAGGCGGCGCCGTGGTTGAAGCCATCGGCGAAGGCGTGACCTCGGTGGCGGTGGGCGACCACGTGATCCCGCTGTACACCCCGGAATGCGGCAAGTGCAAATTCTGCCTGTCGGGCAAGACCAACCTCTGCCAGGCGATTCGCGCCACCCAGGGCAAAGGCCTGATGCCCGACGGTACTTCGCGCTTTTCCTACAAGGGCCAGCCGATTTTCCACTACATGGGCACTTCGACCTTCTCCGAATACACCGTGCTGCCGGAAATCTCCGTGGCCAAGATTCCCAAAGAAGCGCCGCTGGAAAAAGTCTGCCTGCTGGGCTGTGGCGTCACCACCGGTATCGGTGCAGTGATCAACACCGCCAAGGTCAAGCCGGGCGACACCGTGGCCATCTTCGGCCTGGGCGGCATCGGCCTGTCGGCGGTGATCGGCGCGGTGAAAGCCAAGGCCGGCCGCATCATTGCCATCGACATCAACCCGGCCAAGTTTGAAATCGCCAGGCAGCTGGGTGCCACCGACTGCATCAACCCGAAAGACTACGACCGCCCGATCCAGGACGTGATCGTCGATTTGACCGACGGCGGCGTCGACTTTTCCTTCGAGTGCATCGGCAATGTCCAACTGATGCGTGCGGCCCTTGAGTGCTGCCACAAAGGTTGGGGCGAGTCGGTGATCATCGGCGTGGCCGGCGCCGGCCAGGAAATTGCTACCCGTCCGTTCCAGCTGGTCACCGGCCGCGTCTGGCGCGGTTCGGCGTTCGGCGGCGTGCGCGGTCGCAGCGAGTTGCCAAGCTATGTGGAAATGGCCCAGACCGGTGAAATCCCGCTGGATACGTTCATCACCCACACCATGGGCCTGGAAGATATCAACAAGGCGTTTGACCTGATGCATGAAGGCAAGAGCATCCGCACCGTCATTCACTTCTGAGGTCGGCCATGAGTCTGGAAAACCTGTCGTGCCAGAAAAGCTTCGGCGGCTGGCATAAACGCTACAAGCATCATTCCGACGTGCTGGGTTGCGACATGACCTTCGCCGTGTACCTGCCGCCGCAAGCGGAGCAGGGCGGCAAATTGCCGGTGCTGTACTGGCTATCGGGGCTGACCTGCACCGATGAGAACTTCATGCAGAAGGCCGGCGCGCAACGCATGGCAGCCGAGCTGGGGTTGATCATTGTTGCGCCGGACACCAGCCCGCGCGGCCCCGGTGTGCCGGGTGATCCGGACAACGCCTGGGACTTTGGCCTGGGCGCCGGTTTCTACCTGAACGCCACCCAGGAGCCCTGGGCCCAGCACTATCGGATGCATGACTACGTGGTGCAGGAGTTGCCTGCATTGGTCGAGGCGCATTTCCCGGCGTCGGCCAAACGCGGGATCAGCGGCCACTCCATGGGCGGCCACGGCGCGCTGGTGTGTGCCTTGCGCAACCCGGGGCGTTATCAGTCGGTGTCGGCGTTCTCGCCGATCAACAACCCGATGGATTGCCCGTGGGGCCAGAAGGCATTCTCCCGCTACCTCGGCGAAGAGCGCTCGAAATGGCGCGAATGGGATGCCTGCGTGTTGATCAGCGAAGCCTCGGAAAAGCTGCCATTGCTGGTGGACCAGGGCGACCGCGACGATTTCCTCGCGGTGCAGCTCAAGCCTGAAGCGTTGCAACAAGCGGCCAGGGCGGCGAACCATCCGCTGGAGCTGCGCCTGCAACCGGGCTATGACCACAGCTACTTCTTTATCGCCAGCTTCATCGAAGACCATTTACGCCATCACGCGCGCGCTTTGCTCGGTTAATGTGAGGCAAAAGTAGGTAGAATCACGCCCTGAATTAAATCGGGGCGTTTTTTTATGCGTATTGGCCACGGCTATGATGTGCACCGTTTCGCCGAAGGCGATTTCATCACCCTGGGCGGCGTGCGGATCGCGCACCACCACGGGTTGCTGGCTCATTCCGACGGCGACGTGGTGCTGCATGCCTTGAGCGATGCCTTGCTCGGCGCAGCCGCGTTGGGCGACATCGGCAAGCACTTTCCGGACACCGACCCGACCTTCAAGGGCGCGGACAGCCGTGTGCTGTTGCGTCACGTGGTCGGCTTGATCCATGCCAAGGGCTGGAAGGTTGGCAACGTCGACAACACCATCGTCGCCCAGGCGCCCAAGATGGCCCCGCATATCGAAACGATGCGCGCGCTGATTGCCGCGGATCTTCAAGTTGAGTTGGATCAAGTGAACGTAAAAGCCACCACCACCGAAAAGCTCGGGTTTACCGGTCGCGAAGAGGGCATTGCCGTGCACTCCGTTGCCTTGTTGCTGCGCGCATGAATGATCTGCAACTGCTGGGCCCGCGTGCCTATGGCGAGGCCTTGGGCAGCGCTGTTCTGAAGGCCACCGCTGAAGACTTCCAGGTGGATGAAGTGCTGGATATCCCGCTGACCGGCGAGGGTGAACACCTGTGGTTGTGGGTGGAAAAGCGCGGCCTGAATACCGAAGAGGCGGCGCGGCGGATTGCCAAGGCGGCGGGCGTGCCGTTGCGTACCGTCAGCTACGCCGGGCTCAAGGACCGCCAGGCGCTGACCCGCCAGTGGTTCAGCGTGCAGTTGCCGGGCAAGGCGGACCCGGACCTGAGCGCGGCTGAAAACGACACTCTGAAGATCCTCAAGACCGGCCGTCACAAGCGCAAGCTGCAGCGCGGCGCGCATTCGGCCAACGGCTTTACCTTGCGCCTGACCCAGTTTGCCGGGGATGCGGCGGCCATCGACGCCCGCCTGCAACTGATCGCCCGGCAAGGCATTCCCAACTATTTCGGCGCCCAGCGTTTCGGCCATAACGGCGGCAACGTCGTCGATGCCCGTGACTGGGCGGCGCGCAAGGCCTTGCCGGAGCAGCGCAATGTGCGTTCGCGCCTGCTCTCGACGGCCCGCAGCTTCCTGTTCAATAAAGTGCTGGCGGCGCGGGTGGCCGACGGTTCCTGGCAGCGCGCCCAGGTCGGTGACTTGCTGGCGTTTACCGACAGCCGCAGCTTTTTCCCGGCGGGGGAGGCTGAATGCAGCGACCCGCGCCTGGCAATCCTCGACCTGCATCCCACCGGCCCGCAGTGGGGCGAAGGTGATTCGCCGGCGGCGGGGGCAACCTTTGCGCTGGAACAGGCGATTGCCGACGGTGAAGCCGAACTGCGGGATTGGCTGGTGAATGCCGGCATGAGCCAGGAACGTCGCATTCTTCGACTGCCCATTGGCGGGTTGACGTGGCATTATCCCGAACCTGACATTCTGCAATTGGAATTCGTCCTGCCGGCTGGATGCTTCGCCACTGTCTTGGTGCGCGAGCTTGTAGATCTGGTGCCGGTGGGGCAGACGGACAGCCCATGCGTATTCTGATATCTAACGACGACGGGGTCACTGCACCCGGCCTTGCCGCGCTTCATGCTGCGCTGGCGGATTACGCCGAGTGCGTGGTGGTTGCCCCGGACCAGGACAAAAGCGGCGCCAGCAGCTCGCTGACGCTCGACCGTCCGTTGCATACACAGACGTTGCCCAACGGCTTTATCAGCGTGAATGGCACGCCGACCGACTGCGTGCACCTGGCGATCAACAGCCTGCTGGACCGCGAGCCGGACCTGGTGGTTTCCGGGATCAACCTGGGCGCCAACCTGGGTGACGACGTGCTGTATTCCGGTACGGTGGCGGCAGCCCTTGAAGGGCGCTTCCTCGGTCGGACCTCGTTCGCTTTTTCGTTTGCGTCCCGTCAACTGGACAACCTGGCGACTGCGGCGTATTTCGCCCGCAAGCTGGTGGAGGCCCATGACACCCTGGTCCTGCCGCCGCGCACGGTGCTCAACGTCAATATTCCCAATCTGCCCCTGGACCACATTCGCGGTATCCAGCTGACCCGCCTCGGCCACCGTGCCCGTGCGGCAGCGCCGCTGAAGGTGGTCGACCCGCGTGGCAGGGAAGGGTACTGGATTGCCGCTGCCGGCGATGCCGAGGACGGTGGCGAGGGCACGGACTTTCATGCGGTGATGCAAGGTTATGTCTCGATTACCCCGTTGCAACTCGATCGCACCTTCAGTGATGCCTTCAGTAGCCTCGATGGCTGGCTGGAGGGGCTGCGCTGATGGCTCGTGAACAAGACGACCTGCTGCGCCGGGGCATCGGGATGACCTCCCAGCGCACCCGCGAGCGATTGATCCAGCGCCTGTATGAAGAAGGGCTGTCCAATGCCCAGGTGCTGGAAGTCATCCGGCGCACCCCGCGGCATCTGTTTGTCGATGAAGCCCTGGCGCACCGCGCCTATGAAGACACAGCCTTGCCCATCGGCCACAACCAGACCATCTCCCAGCCCTATATGGTGGCGCGGATGAGTGAGTTGCTGCTGGCGGCGGGCCCGCTGGACAAGGTGCTGGAAATCGGCACCGGCTCCGGCTACCAGACGGCCGTGTTGTCGCAGCTGGTGGAGCGGGTGTTTTCCGTGGAGCGCATCAAGGTGTTGCAAGACCGGGCCAAGGAACGCCTGGTGGAGTTGAACCTGCGCAACGTGGTGTTCCGTTGGGGTGATGGCTGGGAAGGCTGGCCGGCACTGGCGCCATACAACGGCATTATCGTCACCGCGGTGGCGACCGACGTGCCCCAGGCCTTGCTCGATCAACTGGCTCCCGGCGGGCGCCTGGTGATTCCGGTGGGCGCCGGCGAAGTGCAACAATTAATGTTGATCATTCGCGAGGAAGAGGGCTTTTCCCGGCATGTGCTCGGCGCCGTGCGTTTTGTCCCGCTGCTCAACGGTCCGCTGGCCTGATCAATTATTCCTGCGTACTGAATTCTATTGCCGGGTATGTGTCTTACAGCGGGGTCTGTTGAGTCCACATGATCAGCCGTAGGAGCTAAACATGATGAAATTTTCTTTAGAATCGTGTTTCCAGTAAAAACCCAACGGCCAGTTATACTTGCGTCATATTTCAAGCCTGATACAGGCGTTCATAGTCAGCCACCACAAAGGGAGCGGCGGGTGAGTCTCACGGTCATTGCACAGCGTATGAGTCAAACAAGCTTTCAGCGACTGGTGATTGGCCTTGTCTTGAGTTCCTTGCTGGCGGCTTGTTCAAGCACGCCATCCGGTGGTGCGCGGGTGGTCGACCGCAATAACGCGGTACCGCAGAAACCTACCGTTACCACAGGCCAATACGTCGTGCGCAAGGGCGATACGATGTTCTCGATCGCCTTTCGTTATGGCTGGGATTACAAGGCGCTCGCCGCCCGTAACAACATCCCTGTGCCGTACACGATACATCCAGGTCAGACCATTCGTTTCGATGGACGAACCGGTTCAACACCGACCGCGGTTGTCACAAACACGGCTTCTTCGCCGTCGTCTTCGAGCAAGACCACCATCATCACCCGGCCTGCAGGCACCGCCGCGCCTAGCGTTGCGAGCAAGCCGGCACCTGCGCCGATGCCGCCGGCGGGGCCCGCACCGACCGGCTGGGGATGGCCCTCAAATGGCATCCTTATTGGAAAATTCTCTTCAAACGGTAGTTTGAATAAAGGCATTGATATCGCCGGGGATTTGGGACAGCCTGTTTTAGCTGCGTCTGATGGGACAGTGGTGTACGCCGGGAGTGGTTTACGGGGCTACGGCGAGCTGGTCATCATCAAACACAGCGATACCTACGTCAGTGCCTACGGTCACAACCGCAGGCTGTTGGTTCGGGAGGGGCAGCAGGTCAAAGTCGGACAGACAATTGCCGAAATGGGGTCAACTGGTACAGACCGGGTGAAACTGCACTTTGAGATTCGCCGCCAAGGGAAGCCTGTTGATCCGCTGCAATTCCTTCCCCGTCGTTGATGTGTTGCACAGCCTGTTCCTCACGTAGTAGGAACAGGCTCCAGCGTTGCCAAGGATAAAGGCGTCGCTTGAGCTTGAGGTCGAACTCACCAAAGGACTATAACAATGGCTCTCAGTAAAGAAGCGCCGGAGTTTGACATCGACGATGAGGTTCTCCTTATGGAGACTGTCATCGATACGGAATCGATGTCGAATGAGGGACCTGCTGTACCTTCAGTTCGCACCAAATCCAAGAACTCCACCGCGTTAAAGCAACACAAGTACATTGATTACACACGGGCGCTCGACGCGACTCAGTTGTACCTCAATGAAATCGGCTTTTCCCCTCTGCTCACTCCCGAAGAAGAAGTCCATTTTGCGCGCTTGTCGCAAAAGGGCGATCCGGCTGGGCGCAAGCGCATGATTGAGAGCAACCTGCGACTGGTGGTGAAAATCGCCCGACGCTACGTCAATCGTGGGCTGTCCCTGTTGGACTTGATCGAGGAAGGCAATCTCGGCCTGATCCGGGCGGTGGAAAAGTTCGACCCTGAGCGGGGCTTCCGCTTTTCGACCTACGCCACCTGGTGGATTCGTCAGACCATCGAACGGGCGATCATGAATCAGACCCGTACGATCCGGTTGCCGATCCATGTGGTCAAGGAGCTCAACGTCTACCTGCGGGCGGCGCGTGAGCTGACACAGAAACTCGATCATGAACCTTCGCCTGAAGAAATCGCCAACCTGCTGGAAAAACCGGTGGGAGAGGTCAAGCGCATGCTCGGTCTCAATGAGCGAGTGTCTTCCGTCGATGTCTCGCTGGGTCCGGATTCGGATAAAACCCTGCTGGACACCCTGACCGATGATCGTCCTACGGACCCATGTGAGTTGCTGCAGGACGACGATCTGTCGCAAAGCATCGACCAGTGGCTTTCGGAGCTGACGGACAAACAGCGTGAGGTGGTGATTCGCCGCTTCGGGCTGCGCGGCCACGAAAGCAGCACCCTGGAAGATGTTGGCCTGGAGATTGGCTTGACCCGTGAGCGGGTGCGGCAGATCCAGGTCGAGGGCCTCAAGCGCTTGCGCGAGATCCTCGAGAAGAATGGCTTGTCGAGTGAGTCGTTGTTTCAATAAGCGACGCAGGATGAAATGTGGGAGCGGGCTTGCTCGCGAATACGGTGTTTCAGTCAGCCTATCTGGCGACTGATTCACCGCTTTCGCGAGCAAGCCCGCTCCCACATTTTTTTGTTCATGGAATTACATCGTGTGATTGGCAAATCCCGAGCACAAAAAAAGCCCCGCTTTTGAGGGCGGGGCTTTTCGACTAAATCAGTACAAGTTAGATAACTTGAACTTCTTCAGCTTGCATGCCTTTCTGACCGCGGGTAGCGATGAAAGAAACCTGTTGGCCTTCTTTCAGGCTTTTGAAGCCGTCGGATTGGATAGCTTTGAAGTGAACGAACAGGTCGTCACCGGATTGTGGAGTGATGAAGCCGAAGCCTTTTTCATCGTTGAACCACTTAACGGTACCAGTTTGGCGATTAGACATGGTGTATCTCCTTGGACAAAGTTAACTGCGACTCAGGAAAAGCCCTGGCCGAGACTGAGTGCAAAGAGCAGGAAAAATTCTTGGAGATGGTTGGATCGAAATTCAACATATCGTGTAGAGATTCTCAGTGACACAAGCAGCACAGTGGCGCCACCTTAACCCTTTTTCCGGAACGTGCCAATGGTATTTCCGAAGGTTTCTCTATTTTCGTGACTGGCGGCACCCTGATACCGCACCAACACCCCACAATTGAAGGTGCGCCCCGCCCAGCAGGGGCTGCGCGGCGCCAAGAAAAACAGCCGCCCCTTTGAACCACGGGGCCAGCCCCGGTAAGATGCCCAACAGAATTTTTTCACCTCGCTATTCAGGACACCCGCCATGAGCATCAAATCGGACAAGTGGATTCGCCGCATGGCGCAAGAGCACGGCATGATCGAGCCCTTCGTGGAGCGCCAGATGCGTGGCGAAGGCGCTGAGCGGCTGATCTCGTTCGGGGTTTCCAGCTACGGCTACGACGTACGCTGCGCCGATGAGTTCAAGGTGTTCACCAACATCAACTCGGCAACCGTCGATCCGAAAAACTTCGACGAAAAAAGCTTCGTCGACGTCAAGAGCGACGTCTGCATCATCCCGCCAAACTCCTTTGCCCTGGCGCGCACCGTCGAATTCTTCCGTATTCCGCGTAATGTCCTGACTATCTGCCTGGGCAAAAGCACCTACGCGCGCTGCGGCATCATCGTCAACGTGACGCCGCTGGAGCCGGAATGGGAAGGGCACGTCACTCTGGAGTTCTCCAACACCACCACCTTGCCGGCAAAAATCTACGCCAACGAAGGCGTGGCGCAGATGCTGTTCTTCGAATCCGACGAAGAGTGCGAAGTGTCCTATAAGGACCGTGGCGGCAAGTATCAGGGCCAGCGCGGCGTCACTCTCCCACGCACTTGATCGAATCGTCTTACAGGCTTAGGGAATTTGTCAGCGGGCATGCACTCTATTGGGTGTACTGCCCCGACGCGTGCACAACGCGCCGGGCCACGCTTGAGGAGTCCCCTATGAAGCTCGATCCGCGAATCAGCGCCGAACTCGCCCGGCTTGAACCCAACCAGATTGGTGTGATGGCCTGGTCCTTGATGGCCGATCCCGCCGCAGGCGGCATTCCCGGCCAGCCAGGTCCCGATGATCCCTGGCCCAACCAGCCTGAAGAGCCTGGCGAACCCACTCTCCCTGACGAACCGCCTCCCGCCCCTGTGGCCTGATTTCCTGCACGTGTCGCCAATGGTCAGTTGCTCAACGCACTGGCCATACTTCCTGGTCTCCGATCACGAAGATCCGGCTGCCTTCTTCCTGCGTCACTGAATAGCCCCCGGTAAAAGCGCCGAACGCCGGTAGCAGGCTGACTTGGTTGCCGATCAGGAAGCACGGCAGGCGCAAGCTTTGCCGGCCCTTGCCCCGCAGGCGATACACCGGATGCACATGCCCGGCCAGCACATGATGGCTGGCATGGGCGTCGGGCTCGTGCTGCAAGGCAAACGGGCCCATCAGCAAGGGTTCGGTCACCACCTCAATATTCAGATCGCCAGGCGGGTCGCCAGCGCGTTTGTCGTGGTTGCCGCGAATCAGCGTGAGCGCCACGCCTGCATGACGCTCACGCCAGGCTCTCAGGGCGTTCAGGGTGCCGCTGGCGTGAGAGCCGGGCCCGTGGAGAAAGTCGCCGAGAAAGATCACCTGCGCGCCGGGGAAAGCCGCCAACAACCGGTCCAGGCGCTGCAGGTTGGCCGTCGTCGTGCCCTGTGGCACTGGCTGGCCCAGGCTGCGATAGGCCGACGCCTTGCCAAAATGCGCGTCGGCGATCAGCAGGCACTTTCTCGCAGGCCAGTACACCGCCTTGTCCGCCAGCAACCACAGCGCTTCTTCCGCCAGATGTATCGGATAATGAGCGGGCATCAGGGCTTCCCGTTATCGGCGACTTTTTCCAGATCCTTGACCATCCGCGCAATCCGCTCCGAGAGTTTTTCCGAGCTCAGGCTTTCCCGAAAACGTTCCACCAGCAGCGGAAAGGCCAACGGCGTAGGCCGTTTGATGCGATGCAGGTCCAGCTTCAACCCAGACAGGTGGCGCAAGGTCTCTTCCAGGCGACGAATATCCAGCTCATCCCGCAGGACTTCTTCCCCGGCCTGGGTCAGCAGCAGGTTCTGCGGGTCATATTGCTTGAATACCTCAAAGAACAAACCGCTGGAAGCCTGGACCTGACGCGTACTTTTCGGCGCGCCCGGATAGCCTGCGAACACCAGCCCGGCGATCCGCGCGATCTCGCGAAAACGTCGCAGGGCCAGCTCACCGGCATTCAGGCTGGCTACCACGTCATCCAGCAGATGATCCGCGCTCAGCAGTTCGCCGCCCAATAACTCAGGCCAATCCACTTCTGTGGCACTCAGCAGTTCCAGCCCATAGTCATTGACCGCAATCGAGAACGTCACCGCCTGCCGCCGGCTGACGCGCCAGGCCAGCAGGCTCGCCAGCCCCAGATGCACCTGGCGCCCGGCAAACGGATACAGGAACAGATGCCAGCCTTCCCGGGACTTGAGGGCCTCGGCCAGCAAGTGATCGCGGGTCGGCAGTCCGGACCAGCGCAGTTGGGTTTCCAGCAAGGGTTGCACCGCTTGCATCTCCGGGCCGAGATAGTGACCGTGGGCAGCCGCATCAAAGCGCTCGACCACCGCCTGGGCCAGCTCGTTGGAAAGAGGCATGCGCCCGCCGTTCCAGCGTGGCACGGCAGCCTTTTTCGCGGTGCTGCGCTTCACATAAGCAGTCATGTTTTCCACCCGTACCAACTCCAGCAAGCGGCCGGCGAACAGGAAACCATCCCCTGGCTTAAGTCGTGCAATAAAGCCTTCCTCGACACTGCCCAGGGTCTTGCCACCGCCGCCTTTGCTCCAGAATTTCAGCTGGATGCTGGCATCGCTGACGATCGTACCCACGCTCATGCGATGGCGCCGCGCCAGGCGTGCGTCGGGGACGCGCCAGATGCCGTGTTCGTCCGGCTCGACGCGGCGGTAATCCGGGTAGGCCGTCAGTGACAGGCCACCATGGCGCACGAAACCCAGGGCCCAGGCCCAATCTGCTGCGCTCAGGTCACGATAGGCCCACGCGGTGCGCACCTCCGCCAGCAGCTCATCCGGCACAAAGCCGCCGCCCAGCGCCATGCTCACCAGATGCTGCACCAGCACATCCAACGGCTTGTGAGGCGACTGGCGCGCTTCTATGCGCCGTTCAGCGATGGCGTCCTGCGCGGCAGCGGCTTCCATCATTTCCAGGCTGTGGGTTGGCACCAGCGTGACCCGCGACGGCCGGCCCGGTGCGTGGCCGGAGCGCCCTGCGCGCTGCATCAGCCGGGCTACGCCCTTGGCGGAGCCAATCTGCAGTACCCGTTCCACCGGCAGGAAATCTACCCCCAGGTCCAGGCTCGACGTACACACCACGGCCTTCAGTTGCCCCTCCTTCAGGGCTCGCTCCACCCAGTCCCGGGTTTCCCGGGACAGCGAGCCGTGGTGCAGGGCAATCACTCCGGCCCAGTCGGGGCGCGCGTCGAGCAGGGCCTGGTACCAGATTTCCGATTGTGCCCGTGTGTTGGTAAACACCAGGCAACTGCTGCTGGCATCGACTTCGGCCACCACTTGCGGGAGCATTTTCAGGCCGATATGGCCGGCCCACGGAAAGCGCTCGATAACCGGTGGCAACAGGGTGTCTACTCGCAACTGTTTGGTGGTTTGGCCTTGGACGTTGATCCCGCCGCCTTGTGGGATCAACACCTCCAACGCGTGGGCCTGATTACCCAGGGTTGCGGAAATGCCCCACACAATCAGCTCGGGGTGCCATTGCCGCAGGCGGGCGAGGGCCAGTTGCAATTGCACGCCGCGTTTGTTGCCGATCAGTTCGTGCCATTCGTCCACTACCACCATGCGCAGGTGCGACAGGCTGGGCTGGCTGTCGGCGCGGGCGAGCATCAGCGTGAGGCTTTCCGGGGTGGTGATCAGGGTGGTGGGCAGACGGCGGGTTTGGCGGGCGCGTTCGCTGCTGCTGGTGTCGCCGGTGCGCAGGCCGACGGTCCAGGGGATTTTCAGTGACTCGAGCGGGGCCTCAAGGGCGCGGGCGGTGTCGGCGGCCAGGGCGCGCATTGGGGTGATCCACAGGACGGCCAGCGGTTCGGCGGGGGCTTTGCGTTTGCGGGGTGTGGTTTCGGTGATGGCGAAGCGGTTGAGGGCGGCGAACCACAGGGCGTAGGTTTTCCCGGCGCCGGTGCTGGCGTGGAGCAGCCCCGACTGGCCTTCCTTGACTGCGTGCCATACGTCTTTTTGGAAGGCGAACGGTTTCCAGCCCTTGGCGGTGAACCAGTCTTTGGCGAAGTTGGGGGATTTGGCCATGCTTGGGGCTCTGGGGGGGTAATTCAGAGACCTTTGGGGTGGGGGAAAGGTTTAACTGCGATTTTTTTTGGGGGGGTGTATATCCGTTATTTAGGTAACGGCCGCCTATGGTTCCGCTCTTACAGCGGGTCACTTTTGGCAAACGCCCCAAAAGTAACCAAAAGGTCTTTGCCCCACCACTCGGTGCCTCGCTTAGGCTCGGCATGCCCGCACTCCGGCCCGGTTCCGCGGGCCGCCGCGAC